>JAGMDK010000116.1 GCA_023128695.1 Phycisphaerae bacterium | reverse complement strand
GGTACGGGGCCCGGCCGCTACAGTGTGGCACCGGCTTCCAGCCGGTGGGGAATATCTCACCGGCAAGATGCCGGTGCCACACATTTCGTCAGGCTCGGAGGCCGGACGCTACATTAGCCGATGGGCTTATCCAGCCAACTCCATAACAACAGTAACAAAGCCACGCCGATCACCATGCACAGCGCGTACGTCTGCAATACGCCGCGCTGGAGCAGGTGCAGAAAATATCCCGCGCCGCGCGGGACGGCGGCGACGAACCAGATGATCCCGTCCACGCCGTAGTTATCCGTGCCGAAGAAGAAGCGGCCCAGGCCCCGCAGCGGCCGCACGAAGACGTAGTCGTACACCTCATCCACGCAATACTTGGCGTTCCACAAATCCCACACGAAGCCGAGCAGCTTGCGGTCCGGCTCCTCCTCGGGGGCCTTACCGTAACGCAGCCAGGCCAAGCCGATGCCGGCCAGCGCGACGACCATCGAGACATACATCAGCCACATGCCGCCCGCGGCGTGCGGGGTGTGGCCGAGAGAGCTTTGAGCTATGTAGTGATGGAAAAATCCGTGCGGCTTGAAGATACCGAGGAACTTCTCGCCGACAGCACCGTGGAACGAGACACCCAGATAGCCCGTGAAGATCGCCCCCAGGGCCAGCACGTAGAGCGGCCAGATCATCACGCGCGGCGACTCGTGCGGATGTTCGCCGGCCTCTGCCGGGAGCTTGAGCTTGCCGTGGAAGCACATGAAGAACATGCGGAAGGTGTAGTACGCCGTCAGGAACGCGGTGATCAGCAACAGCACGCCGACCAGCGTGTGACGCTCGAAGGCGGCATGGACGATCTCGTCCTTGCTCCAGAAACCCGCAAACAGTGGGAAGCCGGCCAGCGCCAGGCAGCCGACCCACATGACGGCGTACGTCTTGGGCAGGATGTGCCGCAGGCCGCTGAACTTGCGGATGTCGATGATGCCGCCCATCTGGTGCATCACGCTGCCGGCCCCGAGAAACAGCAGGGCCTTGAACCAGGAGTGCGTGAAGACGTGGAAGATCGCCGAATCCGGCGCCGCACAACCTAATGCCACGAACATGTACGCCAACTGGCTGATGGTGGAATACGCCAGGATGCGTTTCATGTCGTATTGCGCCATCGCCATCGTGGCGGTCAGCATGGCACCGATCACGCCCAGCGTGATGATCACATCGAGCGCGACCTGCGAGGCCGCGAAGATCGGCATGCAGCGGGCGACCATGTAGATGCCCGCCGTGACCATCGTGGCGGCGTGAATCAGGGCGGACACGGGCGAGGGGCCTTCCATCGCGTCCGGCAACCAGACGTACAGCGGGAATTGGGCACTCTTGCCGAGCGCGCCGCACATCAGCAGCAAGCCGACCAGCGTCGCCTGCGACATGCCCAGGAATCCGGACGGGGCCGCCGCCATGTGGTGGGCGTATTTGAAGACGACCGCGTAGTCGAGCGGGTTCTCGCCCGGCTGTATGTAACCGCGGAGGAACATGTACAGCGCGAAGATGCCCAGCGCGAAGCCGAAGTCGCCGATGCGGTTGACAATAAACGCCTTCTTGGCGGCGGCCGCGGCGGAGGGTCTCTTGTAATAAAACCCGATCAGCAGGTAGCTGCACAGGCCGACCAGCTCCCACCCCAGGTAAAGCAGCACGAAGTTGCCCGCCATCACCAGCATGGCCATCGAGAAGACAAACACGCCCATGAAGGCGAAGAAGCGTTCGTAGCCGCGCTCGGGATGCCCGTGGTGGTCGCGCATGTAGCCGATCGAGTAGATCATGATCAGCAGCGAGACGACCGTGAAGAACAGCAGCATGATGCCGGTCAGGCCGTCGAAGTAGAAACTGACCGTGAGCCAGTGGTCGTTAGCTTCGCTGAGGCTCTCCTCGGCCCCGAGGCTAATCCAGTCGTAGACTTCATATGTGGGATTGTGCTCGAGATGATCGCCCGCTGCGTGTTCACCGTGACCTGTTTCCAGGCTGTGTTCGTGTGCTGTCGCATCGTGCTCGACGTTCGCCGCAACGGGCTCATCAGCTTCGTGTCCGGCACCGTGCTGCTTTTCCAGATCAAAGAAGAACGTGACGCCGAGGGCGGCTGAAACCAGGACGCCGAGGACGACCGGCCAGTGCGCCCACTGGGCCTTGGCTCGCAGCGCGATCAGGATGCCGGCCAGGATCGCGCCCAGCAGCGGCCACAGCGGCAGCGTCGAGTAAACGCCGGGCGATAGGTACGACGTTGTCACGTCAGCCAGCGGCACCGTTATTCATCCTTCAAGAAGGTCCACGCCTTGGCGTCCAGCGTACCCTTGTAGCGGTACAGCAGCACCACCAAGGCCAGTCCGAGGGCCGCCTCGGCCGCCGCCACCGCGATCAGAAAGAGCGCGAAAACCTGCCCGTCGTAGGTCGGGTCGCCCTGGAGCGGGTAACGCCCAAAGGCCACCAACGTGACGAGAATCCCCTGAAACATCATCTCCGTGCAGAGGAAGATGATGATCAGGTTGCGGCGGGTGACAAACCCGATCATTCCCAATGTGAAGAGCAGAGCTCCGACCAGCAAATACGGCAGTAGCATCAGTCTTCCCCCTCCAACTCAACATCAACCGGTCGGCGGCGAGCAATCGCAATCGCCCCGACCATCGCCGCCAACAGGAGCAGACCGGCGATCTGGATGCCGATCACGTAATCCGTTAATAGAAGCGTGCCGACCTCCTCCACGGTGCCGGCGGCCTCCGCGATTACTCTCGACGCCTCCTCGGGCTCTCCGCCACCGGAGAGAAACTGAGCCGTGATGACGCTCACCAGCACACACCCGGCCAGGCAGCCCAGGAAGGGCTCGCGCGACTGGGCGTCGTACGCCGCCGGATGCGCTTGCTGGGCCAGCATGATGACGAATACGTATGTGACCAGGATCGCGCCGCCGTAGACGATCACTAACGCCGCGGCGAGGAACTCGGCCTGCATCAACAGGAGCAAGCCGGTCACCGCGATGATCAGCAGCACGAAGTACAGAGCGCTATAGACCGGTTTTTTGTGTGTGATAACGCGAATTGCCGCGAATAGAGCGACCAGGGCACAGGCCAGGAACCAGCCGAGGCCGTCGCCGGCCGCCAACTGGACTGTGAAGACGATCAGGATGCCGGCCGCCGCGGCCAGAAGCACCCAGCCGACACGGGCGATGTTGAGGCGGCCCCCGGGCATGGCCAGAAAGAGCCCGAGAGCACCCAGAAGTAAGAGTCCGCTTAATAGACTCGCCATTCCCTCTGCCTTCCACTCACCGTCGGCACTGCCAATCTACGCTGGCGCGAGATTCATGAAACAGCACTTTTACCCGATCCACAGCCGCCTTGCCAGACCCGGCGCTCCACATTCACTGTTCACTGGTGCGAGATTCCTATCTCGCACCAGTAGCCACATTTCCTGCCTGTGTGGCACCGGCTTCCAGCCGGTGATTCGGCCGGTACGGGGCCCGGCCGCTACATTGTGGCACCGGCATCTCGCCGGTGTGTGGCACCGGCTTCCAGCCGGTGATCGGCCGGTACGGGGCCCGGCCGCTACAGTGTGGCACCGGCTTCCAGCCGGTGGTGGAATAACTCACCGGCAAGATGCCGGTGCCACACATTTCGTCAGGCACGGAGGCCTGACGCTACAGCGATTATCCGTAGCCCGTGATCGCCGGGTTTTTGCGCGGCTTGAGAGCCTTCGTCTCCTCGTATATGTGCAGCAACTTCTCCTTGTCAAAAATCATCTCGTCGCGCGTCCGGCCGACCAGGTCGTGTTGCGGGGTCAGCTCGATCGCGTCGACGGGGCAGGCTTCCTCGCACATGCCGCAGTAGATGCAGCGCAGCTCGTCGATATCAAATTTGACGGGGTATTTCTCGCGATCCGGCCAAGGCGACTCGCCGGCCTCGATGTGGATGCAGTTGACCGGGCAGGCGGTGGCGCACATCAGGCAGGCCACGCAAGCCACCCGGCCGTCAGGGTCCTTGTTGAGCCGGTGGACGCCGCGGTAGTTCGCGACCCGCACTTCGCCGCGGGTGTCGCGCGAATCTTCGGGGTATTGCCGGACCGTCTCGTTGCGGAGCTTGATGCTGAACATGTGCCGGACGGTACACTTCACGCCGTCCCAGATTTGCGGCAGATACAGCCGTTCGGCAGCGCTCAACTCTGGTTCGCGTAGTTCAATGACATCTTCGTCACGCATTTTCACGTGCCTCTCGGCCGGTACGGGGGCCGGCCGCTACATTTGTGGCACCGGCATCTTGCCGGTGAATCCCTTGTGGCACCGGCTTCCAGCCGGTGAGCCTTATGTCGGTCGTACATCCACGTCAGGCATATTACCCTGGCGTCCGGTTATCGACGTTTTCGACCGGGCCGCGTACGCCAGCATGATTATCAACACGACTACGTTGACAGCCAGGCTGGCCAGCCAGTTCCAACCGTCTTGCAAGTCCATGACGGCGGACAGCACGCCGGTCGCGATCAGCAGCACGATCCCCACCGGCACCAGTGCCAACCAGCACAGCCGCATAAGCTGGTCGAACCGGAACCGCGGGATCGTCCAGCGAATCACCATGAAAAACCAGATAAATATCGCGATTTTGGCGATGTAGACGCCGAGCTTGATCAGCATCGCCCACCAGGCCGTATTTTCGACACTGGTCAACCCCCAGCAGTGCCAGCCGCCGAAGAACAGGGCGATCATGATGGCGCTGCCGGTGATCATGTGGGCGTATTCACCCAGGAAGAACATCGCGAATTTCATCGAGCTGTATTCGGTGTGGAACCCGCCCACCAGCTCCTGCTCGGCCTCGCATAAATCGAATGGCATGCGATTGGCCTCGGCGAACACGCTCGTCAGGAACAGCAGGAACGGCAGCGGATGCACGAAGACGTACCAGACGCCGGTTTGGGCCTGCTGATTGACGATCTCCTCCAGGCGTAAGGTGCCGCACACCAGCAGAAGGCATAGCAACGCCAAGCCCATCGGCAACTCATAGCTGATCATCTGGGCCGCCGCCCGGATGCCGCCGTAGAAGGAGTACTTGTTGTTGCTGGCATACCCGGCCAGGACAATGCCGTAGACCCCGATCGAGCCGACGGCAAGGATATACAGAATGCCGATGTTGAGACTGGCGACCTGGGTGCTGACCGTCTCGCCGGCCGCCATCCAGTCGAAGTGCACGTCGCCGGCCCAGGGGATGATCGCGAATCCGATCAGCGAGATGGTCAGCGTGATGCACGGTGCCAGCATAAACAGCGGCTTATCGACATTGTGGGGGATGATGTCCTCTTTGAAAAAGAACTTCATGCCGTCGGCCATGGGCTGGAGCAGGCCCCAGAAGCCGACGCGGTTCGGCCCCTTGCGGTCCTGCGTGAAGCCGGCCAGCTTCCGCTCGGCGAGAATGCACACCGCGGTGCTGGTCAGGATCGAAAGCAGCATGACCACCGCCACGATGATCGGGAACCAGATGGGATTGGACAGGATGTTTGCGGCGGGGTCCTTGTAGAGCGGGAGAGCCAGCCAGAGTACAACCGCGGCGAGCACCGGCAGCACCACGATGACCGCCAGCCACACACGCCAGTTCCGCAGGATCGATTCCACTCGCTTTACCGCTGGATCCCACATGGCTTTGCGCTCACTCCTGCTTAAAGCTACTTGCTGGTGCGAGAATCGATTTTCGCACCAGCGTCGACATCACCGGCTGGAAGCCGGTGCCACACTCCATCGGTGCCACACAATATCAATGCGCGTGCCTTGGCACATCGCATGGAATAAAGACCTCCGCGAATTGCGGCAATTCCGCCGCCATCATCTCCCGGACTTTCTTCGCCCGGTATAAACCTGTCTCTCCAGCCAACTCGTAAAAGAACTGCCCGTCGGCCTTGACGCCCTCCAGTGGCGGAATTGCCCGCTCGAAGGGCTGGATCAAGCCGTCACAGTTCATGAACGTCCCCTCCCGCTCGGCCCAGGTCGCGCTGGGGATCTGTATCGCCGCGGTCTCGTCGAGCGCGGACGGGAACAAGTCGTGCACGACGAGTAACTCGACCTTCGCCAAGGCGGCGGCCACTTCCTTCGTGACCCACTCCTCTGTATATCCGCCGACTACGCAGGCCGCTTTGAACTTGCCCTCGACGGCCTGGGCGAGAAAGTCGCTCCAGGTAGAAGTATTACCGCCGAAGTGCTCGATGATGGTTTCGACGCCACGTCGATTGGGACATTTCTCGGCCTTGATGACGAAGCCCTTTGGAAAGGTGCGGTCCTCGCCGACGATGGGCACGTGGCCGAGCACCAGCGTCGCCTCGGGGGCCATCTCGCGGATGTGCTTAGCGAGTAGCCAAGCTTCCTCGCAGCTCATCATCGGGCTCAGGATTAGCGCCAATTCCGATCCGCCGCCTTCTCCGAGCGTGGTCTGCATGCGCTGCCGGAGAACTTGCGGCAATTCCTCCCAGCGCTCGGGCCGCAAACCATCCGAGTTCCGGACGCGCGGCTGGTCGAGGCGCTCCTCGCGCTGGACATGGTGCCAGCCGAAGCGGGCCTCGTCGCTGATCCACCATTCGTTGACCCGCTCGTTATAGCGCGGGCGAATGCGGTGAATACCGTTCTCGTTGTGATCGATGAAGATCGTCTGCCCGCGGCTGTCGGCGGGACTGACCGACTTGGTCGTCCTGAGCAGCCAGACGCGTTGTTTGTACAGGAAACTCTTGTCGAGCAAGGCCCCGACCGGGCACAAATCGACCACGTTGCCCTGCAAGGGATTATCCAGCGGCATGCCGGGGAAAACGTCGATCTCATTCCGGCTGCCGCGATTGACGACCGCCATCTCGCCCGTGCCGGTGATTTCCGCGACGAAGCGAATGCAGCGTTTGCAGAGCACACAGCGGTCCGAATAGAGCAGCGTATGCGGGCCGATGTCTTTCTTGGGGTTCTTCTGCTTCTGCTCGACCATCCGCGAGGTCGCCGAGCCGAATTGCTCCGCGTAATCCTGCAAGTTGCACTCGCCGGCCTTGTCGCAGACCGGGCAGTCGAGCGGGTGGTTGAGCAGGTAATATTCCATCAGGTGCCGCTGGCTCTCGCGCACCTTCTCGGAATTGAAGCGCACCTCCATGCCCCTCTTGACCGGCGTCTGGCAGGCGGGGAAGAGCTTGGGATCCCAGCCCAACTCGCGGGTCTGGGGGTGCGGCATCTTCATTTCCATCAGGCACAGCCGACAACTGGCCACCACCGACAAGCCGGGGTGGTAACAGTAGTGCGGTATGTTCATACCGGCATCAAGCGCCGCCTGAAGGACGGGGATGCCCTTGCGACACTTGATTTCCTGACCGTCTATGATGATTGTCGGCATATCCTAGCGTCCAAAATGGCCGTTTTTTCTTACCGTGGCTACTGAAACGGCACGGCTCCCATCAGCGGCATTGTCATCGGGCGCAGCTCCCGTTTGAACGGGTCTAATACCAGCCTCATGGCCTCCAACGCGGTCACGCCGAGCAGGTTCACGTCGCCCGGCTCGCCGAAGATCACCGGGGCCGGCCCGCCTACTCCCGCGTACTCGAAGTAGGCGTCACCCACGCGCCGAGTAATCGTCGAGGCGTCGGCCAGAGCGAAATCCTCCGTGCGATAAGGCCGGCAGCCGAGCACGCGCAGCTTGGTAGCCTCGACGACGGAATACACGGCCCCGGAGTCCACCAGAAAATCGACCGTACGCGATTTCCTCGACTGACGCGTCTTCTTGACCTTCACTTTGATGCTTGTGAGTCCCAAGCTATAGCTCTCCAGCTAGTGTTCTGTCAGCGTTGCATTGATGGGTGGCACGGCCGTGTCGGCCGTGAATACCTGCGTCTTGTACACGGCTGACACAGCCATGCCACCCATCCGATCAAGGATGCACCTCTGCTGCTTGATAACCGCGAATCGGCGACTCGTACGCCGCCGGATTGATTTCCTTGATTCGCCGCGCGGCCGCGTCGGCACCTTGCTCGGCGATGCGTTGCTCGAATTCCTTACGGAACTTCTGCACGAGATTTCGCACCGGCCAGCCGCCGCCGTCCGAGAGTCCGCAGATACTCAGGCCGGGCATCATGCCCAGGTTTTGGGAGATTTCCACGAGCAGATTGAGGTCACACACACGGCCGGCGCCTGCGCGCAGACGCTGGGCGATCTGGTACATCCACATCGTGCCCTCGCGGCACTGTGTACACTGCCCGCACGATTCCAGCGCATAGAACCGCGTGATGTTGACCAGCACCTCGCGGATGTCCACGTCCTCGGGCACGACCACCGCCGCCGCCGTGCCGAGACCCAGCAGGTCATAGCGGCGGACATCGTCGAAATCGAGGATGCAGTCGAGTTCGTCGTAGTCCTGTTTTGGATCAGGCTGGTCGGGGTTCGGGTTCTTCGGGAACATGTCGCCGCGCAGGGCACCCATCGATAGTCCGCCGGGCAGCACTACCTTGACCTTCTTGCCGTCGCGCATGCCCTGGCCGAAGTCCTCGCCGTAGATCAACTCGCGGCAAGAGATGCCGAGCGGGGCCTCATAGCAACCCGGGCGGTTGACCGGACCGCTAACGCAATACATCTTGGGGCCCGCCGAAGTTTCCGTGCCCAGCGACGTGAACCACTCCACGCCGCGGGTCAGAATGTGCGGCAGGCACGCCAGCGTCTCGACGTTGTTGACCACGGTCGGCTTATGGAAGGCGCCCTCGACGGCCGGGAACGGCGGCTTGATCCGCGGCCAGCCGCGCTTGCCCTCCAGGCTTTCGATCAAGCCGGTTTCCTCGCCGCAGACGTACGCCCCCGCGCCCCGGTGGATATAGCACTCCAGATCGTAGCCGCTGCCGAGGATGTTCTTACCGAAATACCCGGCGGCGCAGGCCTCATCGATCGCTTTTTGCAAAATGTGAAACTGCTCGGTGAACTCGCCGCGCATGTAGATATAGGCAATGGTGGTCTTGGTGGCATACCCGGCGATGAGAATGCCTTCGAGCAGCATATGCGGATCGGTCTCGATGGTGATGCGATTGCAGAAGGTCGGCGGCTCGGACTCGTCGGCGTTGACGCACAGATACGTCACCTCACGGTCCGGCGGCAAAAAGCCCCACTTGATCCCGGCCGGGAAACCCGCCCCGCCGCGGCCGCGCAGGTTGGCCTGCTTGACGAGGTCGACCACCTCATCCGGCTTCATCTTCAGGGCCTTGGCCGCGCCCTCGTAGCCGCCGTCGGACTTATAGACGGTCAGCGCCGTGCTATTAGGCACATTGACGTGTTTCATCAAGACGGGTTCAAACGCCATGGTCGTACCTGGTCAGTTTCTCTTAAGCGGGTGAATGCCGCGATGTAGCGGATCCACAAACAGTTCCAGCCTGGCGAGGGTGGACTTTGCCAGTAGCGGGATATCATCCGGCTCACCGAAAGCGACCCGCTCGTACGCCGACCGGCCTTCGACCTCCAGGAATGCCCAGCCGGAACGCCGCTTCAGCTTGGCCCCGTCCAAGCGGCGAAACGCGGCCGTGCTGTCGGGTACCACGCCGAGTTCGGCGAGAACATCACTCGGCAGTACGCTCGCCTCGACGCCCAAGTCCACGTAGCAGGGGACGACGCGGGCCGCCTCGGCACCCTGGTGCTTGCGGACGGTGACGTCGAGATACCACACACTCATCTCGAAAGCGGCCTCACTCTACAACCGCGGCTGAATCGGCACCAGTTGCCGATTCAGCGGATCGACGGCCAGCAGCAATTCCTCCAGCGTCAGCACGCCCAGCAGCGCGCCGTCCGCCGGCTCTCCAAAGATCACCCGCGTGTACTCCCCGCGGTCACCAAACTCCACGAACGCGCGGCCGACCGGCCGCTGGATGGGCTTGCCGTCGGCGAGCACGAACGTCTCGGTCCGCAAGGGTTCGATAACGAGCGACGAAAGCACTTCGCGCGGCAGCAGCGTGTGCACGGCACCGGTGTCTACCATGCACTCCACCTTGCGATACTCGGCCGTATCCGGCCCTTTGCAAACCGTAATCTCCACGTTTGTGTATCCCATTTCATATACGCGCTACCGCGGCGCGTCGTATAAATCGCTCCGCGGCACTGCCAGCTTGTCGTTGTCGGGGTCGGCCAAAATCCGGTCGAGATCCTCGACCCGTACACACTTGTGCATCTTCTCGTTGATCTGCATGCACGGCGCGTGGTCGCACGCCGCCAGGCATTCCTCGGTCATAAATGACCACTCCCCGTCCGGCGAGGTCTCATGTTCGCCGATGCCGAGCTTTTGCTTGATCGCCTCGGCTACCTCCTGGCCGCCCATCAGCTCGCAGGTCAGCGAACGGCACAGCACGATCGTCTTCTTACCCTTGGGGTGCGTCCAGAACTGGGCGTAGAAGGTAACGACGTCCAGCACGGCCGCCGGCGGCAACTCCAGCAATTCGGCCACGTCGCGCATTGCCTGGAGCGAGACGTAACCCAGCGCATCCTGTGTGATGTGCAACGCCGGCAGCAGCACCGCCCGCTTGGTCGGATAGCGTGGAAAGAACGAGCGGATCTTCTCCTTGACCGCCTCCGACAGGCCCGGGCCCAGGTCCTGCTCGGTCACTGTCTTGCGATCAATCGTCTGCCAAGCCACTACGGTTCTCCATTCGGTCATGTGGCACCGGCATCTTGCCGGCGTGTGGCACC
>JAGMDK010000115.1 GCA_023128695.1 Phycisphaerae bacterium | reverse complement strand
GCCCTCTGCGGCCGCCATCAGATCGTATTGACGGGCACGGAGGCCCGCCCCACCGGCCCCGATTGCCGGCCGGCTCCAGGTCACACGCCCGGTGCGGAGAAAGCTCCAAACGGTTCCGCACAGCAACATCCAAACGGATCCGCACAGCACCGCGCCGGCGATCAGAACGCCCGGCAGGATCGCCGGTGCCAGCACGGTCGCGTTCCCGAGCGGGAAGCCCGGCCGATGGTGCGGATTGCGTTCGTAGTAATACCACACGCACAAAGCGGCTCCCAACGCCGTGATTATGAGCACGCCGTAAAGCAAACGCGGCAGGTCGCGGCGAGCGAGGGTCTGGCTCAGGGCGACGGCCCAGCCAATACAAAGGGCGTACAGTGCCGCCTGTCCTCCTGAATAATTCGGCGCCCCGGACCACAAACTGCTCAACAGTGACAGCAGCACCCACCCGGCCAGCAGGATTTGAGCATAAGAGGCGGTTTTCGCGGCGCGCGAGTGTCCGCGAAGTGCGGGCTTTGCGAACTGGCTCACGCCGAGCAGGGCCAGCCCGAGTGCCGCCGCGAGATGGAAGGCGAAGTCTTTGATCTCTACGCCGCGCTCGGTGGCGACCAGCCCGTTGAGCGACATCAGCTCGGTCAGGGGGCGGAGGACCGAGATGTCGCGCCAGGGGATTTGACCCGGATAGGTCTTGCCCGGCACCGGGCTGATCAGGAAGAAGGTGGCGGCGAGCAGCATCAGCGCCAGGACGAGTGCGCTCCGCGAACAGAGCGAGCCCAGATCGTGCCCGGGTGGCGTCGGGGACGGCTTGGTCGGTTCTGCGCTCAGCGTGATTCTCGCCTTGACATCTGGTTGCAGGTGCTACAATGCCGATACGGTCGCGGGCTGACGCGGTTCGCTACGGATGGCAACCAACCGCGCCATGGAAGGTGGTCAGTATAGCCAAAGATCGCCCGGCGGTTCAGGCCTGAAACTTAATGTGCCGAACAACACCTCTCGCGAAGCTCCGCTATCACATGGTCGGCATCGGCGGCTGCGGAATGTCCGGCTTGGCGTCACTGCTCCTGCACCGCGGAGCGCGGGTCAGCGGCTCGGACATGCAGGAGTCGCCCGAATTGACCCGCCTGGCCCAACGCGGCGCCAAGATATCCACGCAGCAACGGCCCGAAACGGTGCCGGCGGATGCCGATCTGGTCGTTGTTTCCGCCGCGATCCCGCCCGATCATCCCGAACGGCTCGCCGCCCAACGCCGAGGCCTGAAAGTCATCGATTACGCCGAACTGTTGGGACTGGTGATGGCCAGCCGGGAGGGCATCGCCATTAGCGGGACGCACGGCAAGAGCACCACTACCGCCTGGCTCACCTACCTGCTCAAACAAGCCGGCCTCGATCCGAGCTTCGTCGTCGGGGCCTCGGTCGAGCAGCTCGGCGGCGGCAGCGGTGTCGGCGACGGCCCCCATTTCATCGCCGAAGCCTGCGAATACAACCGCTCGTTCCTGAACCTCACCCCGCGCCGCGCCGTGATTCTCAACATCGAGGAAGATCATCTCGATTGTTACCCGGATCTAGACGCGATTCGCGACGCCTTCGCGGCCTTCGCCGCTCGCGTCCCGCCGGACGGTCTGGTCGTGCTCAACGCTCAGGACGCGCAGTGCCGGACGATCGCGCCCGGGCTGCGGGCAGCCGTGCAGACCTGCGGCGTAGATGACGGCGTGACGTGGCAAGCCGCCAACATCACGTTGGAAAACGGCCACTACAAATTTAATGTGCGCTACCACGGGGATATGCAAGGACACGTGCGGCTGGGCATTCCCGGCCGGCACAACGTCGACAACGCCCTGGCGGTCATCGCCTGTGCCCATGACTGCGGCGTGCCCTGGGATAGCATCAAAGCCGGGCTGGCCGAGTTCCGCGGTGCCCGCCGCCGGCTGGAACTCCGCGGAGAGGTGAACGGCATTCGAGTTTTGGATGATTATGCGCACCATCCGACCGAGATTCGGGCCACGCTGCACGCCGCCCGGGAGCGTTACACACCTCGCCGGCTGTGGTGTGTCTTTCAGCCGCACCAGCACTCGCGGACACGCTTCCTGCTGGCGGATTTCGCGCGGAGTTTCGCCGAGGCGGACGTGGTGGTCGTTCCAGACATTTACTTCGTGCGGGACAGCGAGCGCGAGCGTGAGCTGGTCAGCGCGGCAGACCTGGTGGTGCAAATCTGCCGCAACGGCGGCTGGGCCCGCTATGTCGGCGAGTTCGAGGCCATCGTGGATCTCCTCGCGCCGGACGTGCAGCCCGGCGACGTCGTGTTGACGATGGGAGCGGGCAACATCTGGAAGGTGGCAGATGAGCTGGTACAGCGGCTTGGAGGAAATCTGTCGAGCTGACGTCCCGCTCCGGGATTACACCTGGTTCGGACTGGGCGGACCGGCACGCTGGTTCTTCACTCCCCGCACCGAGGAAGAACTCTCAATGCTCCGCCTGCGATGTGCCGAGCAAGACGTCCCGTGGTGCCTATTGGGCAGCGGCACAAACATCCTCGTTCGTGAGGAGGGCTTTAACGGCGCCGTAATCAAACTAACCGGCGATGATTTCTGCTCCTTCGGAGGCGCTGGAACCCGAGTACACGCCGGTGCCGGGGCGGATTTCCCTAAGCTGGTTAAGCACACCGTCGAGTCCGGGTTGGCGGGCCTGGAAAACCTCGCCGGCATACCCGGCACGGTCGGCGGCGCAATCCGCATGAACGCCGGCGGACGCTATGGCGACATCTCCCAATACGTTTGCAATGTGCATGTGATGCGTCCCGATGGCAGGGTGCGAACGCGCTCCGCCGATGAAATGGAGTTCGCGTATCGCTCGTGCAAGCTCGACGGCGCAGTAGTCACGAGTGTGACGTTTCTGCTGGAGCAGAGTGACCGGGGAGCCGTCCGGAAGCGTTTCCGGGAAATCTGGAGCGAGAAGTCCGCCCGCCAGCCGACCCTCGCGGCCAAATCAGCCGGGTGCATCTTCAAGAACCCCGCGGGCCACGCCGCCGGCGCATTGATTGATCAGGTCGGGTTGAAAGGACAGCGCTGCGGGGGGGCCGAGATCAGCCCGAAACACGCCAACTTCATCGTCGCCCACCCTGGCGCGACGGCCCGAAACGTGTTAGACTTAATCGTACTCGCGAGGGACCGCGTAAGAAAGGAGACCGGCCTCGAGTTGGAGCTCGAAGTCGAAATCTGGTGAAAGGAGTCACGGTCATGCCAGGGTCCGAATCTCAGCCACGTCGCCCCGGACCTGCCCTCAGCCGGAAAGTTTTGCGCATTACTGTTCTCCGCGGCGGCCCAAGCGCGGAACGCAAGGTCAGTCTCGACTCGGGCCGGGCCGTGGCGGATGCCCTGAAAAGCCGGGGGCACGACGTTTTCGTGGCCGACATCGGCCCGGACCAGCTTGATGCCCTCGACCATCCCGCCGATGTCGTTTTCCCCGCACTCCACGGCACATTCGGCGAAGACGGCACCGTACAGCGCTTGCTCGAACAGCGACGAATCCCGTTCGTCGGGGCGGGCTCGCGTGCGTCGGCAATTGCGATGGACAAGGTGGCCGCGAAGAAGCTGGTCGCACAGGAGGGGATCGCTACGCCGGCGTTCGAAGTGTGGAATAACAAGACGCTTCAGGCTCGGGACGCCCCTGAAATCCCGCTGCCCGTGGTCGTCAAACCGGTAAACCAGGGCAGC
The DNA here is from genome assembly GCA_023128695.1 of Phycisphaerae bacterium. Classification (GTDB taxonomy): domain Bacteria; phylum Planctomycetota; class Phycisphaerae; order UBA1845; family Fen-1342; genus JAGMDK01. Next base: position 2,467 of record JAGMDK010000115.1, on the reverse strand, counting down.
AGCGTGGCGACGCGGATCGTGCGCGAACCCGGCGCGCTGCGGCCGGCCGTGCAAGTGGCAGTGGAGCAATTTGAGCAGGCGCTGGTGGAGCAGTTCATCGCCGGCGACGAACTAACGGTGGGAATCGTCGGTACTGAGGCGTTGCCGCCGATCTGCGTACGCCCGAAACGCACATTCTACGATTATCGGGCCAAATACCAGGATGCTGCAACCGAATACCTTTTTGACGCCGGCCACCCGGTGAGTCTGCTCGACCGCGCCACGGCCTGGAGTCGGCGGGCCTTCGAGCGAATCAGGTGCCGGCATTTGGCGCGGGTGGATTGGATGGCCGACCGCGACGGCGGCTTGTGGTTCCTGGAAATCAATACGATCCCGGGCTTCACCAGCCATTCACTCGTCCCGAAGGCCGCGCAGCGCCTCGGTATCTCATTCGAGGACCTGGTTGAGCGGCTGGTGTTCTTGGCAGTCGAGGAAACACCGTGAGAGGTGCAACTACAAAACGCCGAGTAAAGCGCGGCTCCGTCAGACGGAAGCGGAGTCCCTTCCTGCGTTTATCGCCACCCGCTTGGCGAAGGATGTGGGCGTTGATCGGCTGGTCGGGCCTGCTCATCATGATTGTGTGGGGGCTGCATCACCTGGATCAGCGAGTTGTTGCGGCTCAGTCGGGCGCGCAATGCCGACTGGAGTGGGTGGAGTTGCCGTTGTGGTTGCAAACGTCCGATAACGATTGGGTCCTGCGGGGAGATGAACGACACCTGTACACCGGCATCGAGGCGGTCGCCAACCTGCAACCGGATGATGACCCGCACGATCCCGAACTGTGCAGTCGAGTGGGCACCGGCCTGCTCACCTCGCCGTGGGTGGATACCGTTGAGCGTGTGTCGAAACATATAACAAACCAGGGTGACGCCGTAATTCGGGTGCGGGCCACGTTCCGAGAGCCGTTGGCGTTTGTCGAAGCCTACGGCCGAGCATACCTCGTGGACGAGAAGGGCGTTCGGCTTCCGGCCGATTATCCAGCTAACGCCCTTGGTCCGACAGACTTTTTCATGATTATTGGAGTATCAACACCCGTTCCCGAGGTCGGCGAGCAATGGGTGGGCGAGGATTTGGCGGCCGGACTGAAACTCGTCCGCTACTTGAGAACATCGGAGAGCCAGGGGCGGCTGTCATTCCGCTCCCTGCTCCGGGCTGTGGACATCGGCAACTTCCACGGCCGGGAATGTGCCCTGGACGCGAAACTCCGCCTCCGCCTGTTCGCCGACGGCTATATCAACTGGGGTGAGCCGCCCGGTGAGGAGGACTCCGTCGAACCCAGTGCGAAACGGAAGTTGGAGATGCTGACGGCCATTTACTCCGCGCGCGGCGAGCTGCCCGAGAACATGATCGAGCTCCGCGACCCGGACCCGGAAGGTCGCGAGCTGTTACTCGGTCCCGAAGCCGGGGAAGGGGACTAGAATGCAATGGATGGAGTCTCGGCCATGGATACAACCGACTTGCCAACCAAGCTGTTGGATTTGCTGACCCTTCAGATTTCGCCGGGAATCGCCTGGGCTCCACAGGCCGGTGCGGTCGTGCTGGCGGTGGTCGGGCTGGTGTTCCTGATCAAGGGGGCCAAGCTTGCTCCAGTGCTCATCGCCCTTTTATCGGCCGGCTTATGTGCTCTCGCAGGATCGCTTGTGACCTGCTGGCTCCCGGTGCCGCTCTGGCCCACGGTCGCGGTGGCGGGGATTCTCGGTCTGGTTCTCGCGCTAAAGTTCTCCAAAGTTTTGTTCGCTCTGCTGATGACGATCTGCCTGGTTACCGCCTCCCTGGGCCTGTACGGCGGGCATGTGCTTGAGCGCCCCATCCAAGATTATTTTTCGAAGGGGCTGGACCTCGAGAATGAATCGTCGCCGGTTTCGCTGCTGGATCCCGACGAAGCTCTACCTGCGCAACTTCCTTTGGACACAGAACTTAGCGGCTTGTGGACTCATCTGGGCGAAAGTGTGCCCACGTTCAAAGCCAGCTTGGTTGCCATCGTCCTCACCACGGCTTTGGCGGGTCTGATCTTTGGACTATTACTGCCGAAAGCTGCCCGGGCCTTCTGGGCCGCGACAGTGGGCACCGGCCTGTTATTGCCGGCTGTCTATGTGATCCTGCACGGATATTGGCCGGCCGGTGCCGCTTGGCTGGGCCGCTGGAGCGTGCTCGTGGCAGCTTTGCTTTGGGGCCTTTCGCTGGTCTACAATCTGAACGACATCACCGAGAAACGTCCTAAAAAAGCTGACGAGACGGAGGAAAAACCGCAAACCGCTTGAACGCCGTTTCGGACCTGTTTTTTGTTTTCGTCACTCCCCCGACAATCCCCGCCGATTTGCACCAGGCTGCTCTGTTTGGAACGATAAACAGTAGAACTGGTATACGCGTTCGGAAAAGTACGTGTCTGTGCGCGCTCGCGGCTGGGTGGCCCATCGCTTTAGGGCCT
>JAGMDK010000114.1 GCA_023128695.1 Phycisphaerae bacterium | reverse complement strand
GCCGGTGGGACGGCCGGTACGGAGCCCGGTCGCTACTTTGGGTGGCCCAGCCGTGTTTTTCCGGCGGTCCTTCCGGCGGCTCCAGACTGCGTGTCTGCGACAACACCGCTACTTCCAGGGCCGTCAGAGCCCGCCGGGCATCACCGTCGGCTCGCTCGGCGATGAAACGCAGAGCCTCCTCGTCACAACTGACGTTGCAGTTGCCGAGGCCCTGTTCCTTGTCCGCCAGCGCCCGGCGGAGCAACTGCTCGATTTGTTCAGGCGTCAGCGGATGGAACTCGAAGATCTGGCTGCGGGAGATCAGCGGACTGTTGACCGTGAAGAAGGGGTTCTCGGTTGTGGCTCCGATCAGGATCAGCACGCCTTCCTCGACGTCCTTGAGCAGCACGTCCTGCTGAGCGCGATTGAAGCGATGTATCTCGTCGAGAAAAAGCACGGTCCGTTGCCCATTGGCCGTCAGCCGCTCGTGGGCGGTCTCGATCACGGCCCGCACGTCCTTGACCCCGGCCTCGGCCGCGTGCAGCGTGTTGAACGCGGCTTTCGTATAAGACGCGATCAGCCGGGCCAGCGTCGTCTTCCCACTACCCGGCGGACCATACAGTATTGCACTGGTCAACCGATCGGCTTCCAGCAACCGCCGCAGGAGCTTACCCTCGCCGGCGAAGTGCTCCTGTCCGACGAAATCGTTCAGCGACCGCGGTCGCATCCGCACCGCCAGCGGCTGAACCCCGCGCAGCGCGGCTTCCCGTTGTTCGGTGAACAGGTCCATAACATGCAGTATACTCGTTTCTCGGCGGAGAGGCTTATCAGAAGTTACTCCACCGAATCGCGCGGTGTGCAATTCTGTAACGCCACAGCCAGATGACCACCAACCCCAGCGTGCCGAAGAGGAACACGGCGAACTCGACCGGCATGCTGCCGAGTACGGTGACATACCTTATGCCCAGCAATTTGGAAATCCACATTTCGTCAAGGACGAAACTCGCTCTCAGGGCCCCCCAATAGAATAAGAATGTCCACAGATAAGCGGTTTCGTATGCCATCACTTTCACCGCCCAGCGGAAGTCCGGCAAAGGCTGCCGCGCCAGCCACCAGCTCACGACCAGCGCCGCTAGCACGCGTTGCCCGAGCCAGCACCAGCAGAGGCCGAACAGGATCATGGCGCAGATGTACACCGCGTTCCAAGCGATCCAAGGCAGTTCACTTATGATCCAATACCATTTAGGCCCAGACTCCTTTAGCAGCGCGAGAACGAACAAAACGACCGTCCACAACAAAGCACCAAGGGGGAGCAGGACATAATTCCACGCGGCGAAAGCTTCCGCGGCGGCAGGCGGCGTACGCAGTTTTATTGCGCGATAGAAGGCCCGCGGCCGAAACAGAACGTCGCAAACCGTCCGTACCCAGCTCGATACGCTTTTCTGCCGCGCCCACGCGCTCCCGAGCCGGCTGCGCCACGCGACTAGCGAGTCGTCGAGGGCCAGGCCGCATTCCGAGCAACGGCCTTCCGCCGGCTGGTGGGTCAGGTTGTAGCCGCAGCCTTCGCAGCGGGGCGGCAGGGTCTGTTCCGGTTCACCGGAGGCGACAGCGCGTACGGCCCGCCGCAGCCAGAGCGCGAGCACGCAGGTCGCACTGGAGATCGACACGAGCCACAAAGGTCTGCCCGAGAAGCCACGAAAACCGGCGTGTACAGCGAGAATTAGCACCGTCCCACACGCGACAGTAAGCACCGTCAGCGGCCAGAGAAACGCCGTCCCGGCTCGCAACGAGCGCTTATACGACCGCCAGACCGAACCGGTACCGTGCACCAAGGGCAGATTGAGCCAGCCCAGCAGCAGCACCAGGATCGGGCCCAGGATCAACACGAGCGCCAGCGTGATTTCAGCGGTTCCGATCCAGCCCTTGAACGCCGACGCCCGCCAATCCCGCCACACTTCGCCGATGGTGCGCTCCCGGACCTCCCAATCGCCGGCCCAGGTAGTCGTGGGAGCCGTACTGGTGGCGGTGCTCTGAGCCGGAACCCAGATCTGCGTGACGGTGCTGTCCCATAGTATCAGGCAAATGAGCACGACGGCATAAGCGAGGAGACTCAAGAGGAAGATCGCCACAAACGCCGGTCGCGAAGCGGCGGCCAGGCATTTCGCGGCGAGCCGGGGACGAAAGAGATCAATCGCCGGGGCACAGAGCACTCGTAGCCAGGAGGGGTAGTTCTGCATTGTCACTCGGTCCCCGTTGAGGAATAACGCACCACTAATGCCTCATAAAACACCAGCGACAGAGCTACGGGCTTTACCCTGCGCGGCACCGCGCGGGCTGAAGCCCGCGGCTCTTCATTGCGAATCGTGTAAATTGCGAATCGTTCAACTTGTTACCAATTAGCAAAAGTCTAGTTTCTAGTATCTAGTCTCTAGTTTCTAGACGTTAGCCGAACCGTCCCCGCTCGCGAGTCGGGCCGGACTTGAACAGCGGCTTCTGGAAGCTGGTGATGTAACCCTGCTGCTGGAAGTGCGTCAGGACCTCCTCCACGTTGGCGAATACCTTCGTCGCCGTCTCCGTGACGAACGGCGAGGGCTCGGCCTTCGGCTGCCAGACCACGTAGACCTCTTTGGTGCCCTCGAAGGCGTGCTGAAGCTCGCGCTCGACGCCGGACGAGAGCCCCGGCTTGCCGGTGGGCAGTTCGGGGATGAAGCTGACGATCATGTCCGACTGGTCGATCATCTTGAAATCGCGGGCGTAAATCTGGGCGTCGATGTCGCGGGCCACGCCGGTCACTTCGGCCACGTCGAACTCCACGTCCCGCCCATGCACGTTCAGCGTGAACTTGGTTTGGCCATTCTGCATGACAGTCGCCGCCACGGACAGCAGCCGCTTCTCATCCATATCCCCAGGATCGAAGGTGATGAAGTGCTCGGCGATCGCGGCCCGGAAGGCGTCGATTTCCACCAGCGTGTCCGGCATGTCCATCACATGCGTCATCGGGAAAGACGGGTAGACCCGCTTGGTGTCGGGCTTGAAGATCAGCCGATAGAGCGATTCCACCGTATTGTCCTCGAGCCCGCGGGCGAAGACGAAGAAATGCCCGTGCCCCCGCACCGCGCTGGCCAGCACCTCGGTCGCCAGGATTTCCTCTTCCCGCCAGACGAGGATGTCCTTGAGCGAGTGCGGCAAGTCGTGCTCACGCGTCAGCCGCTCGTGGATGGCGTCTACGTTGTCGACCAGCGTGATATACATGTCGGCGTCGAGCGGGAGCATCTGGTCGTGGTCGAACGCCGGAAACAGCCCGTGCTTCCAGCGGAAGGAAGCGTGTGTATTGATGATCGCCGTATCGTGCTGGTCCACCTCGGCCAGGATGTCCTTGAAGACCGAGCGGCGCAAGGCGGAGAGGCGCGCCAGGGGCAGGTCCAGAATCCGCCCGCGGCGCACGTCTTGCGCTTCGGCATACATCATGTCGCCGATGTGGAACCGCCGCACCTGTTTGCCCCGCGATTCGGCGAGTTGAGCGATTTTCTCGATGAAGGGCTTTTTATCGACGCCCACTTGGCCGGTGACGACGACGCGCCGACCTTTGTGTCGCGGACCGCCGAACAATTCGGGTTGCGTGGCATTTGTCATGGGTTCAGTACCGCTTTAGGGATCAACACATTGATATAGGTGCGTGACATTAGGGGGTGGACCTCATTAACGGCACAGTGAACGCCGTCGAGGGATTGGTGTGCCACTGCTCTCGAGCAGTGTGCTCTTTGGGCAACCACCGATGGAGCACTGCTCAAGAGCAGTGGCACACGGCCGCTACGGGACGGTTGCGACGGACTGCTGGGAGCCAACAGGTTGAAACGGACGTTCTGCATAATCTTGACGTTCATAATCAATATCGTATGATGAAGCGTTCCGGGTCGCTTGGCAACGCCTTGTGCCCGAAGACACCGCGGATGTGGCGGAACTGGCAGACGCGCTGGCTTCAGGTGCCAGTGGGCATTACGCCCGTGGAGGTTCGAGTCCTCTCATCCGCAATCGCAGGGGGTGTTCATCATCGTCTCGGGTCTCGACTCTTTCTTCCCTTTAGCTCCCGCTGAGCCGCGGCCAAAAGGGAGGGCGAAGCTCCTGCTGAGCCGCGGCGCCAATGGCTCGGCAGGAGCCTCGCCCTCCCGCCTCGCCCTCCCGCTCGCCCACGGCAGTATGCTCCGCGGCTGGAAGTCGGCGCTGCGGGAGAAGGAGACGCGCATGCGCGACAACGATACAAGCCTGATTGGGATCCGCGATTCATGGTTGCATAAATTCGTCCGGCGCGCGACGATACAAACCACGAGACCGGGATTGAAAGTCGGTTCGCGGAGCGATCGTCATGTTCGTGTCCGTTGTGTTGGTAATCTCGATTCTGTTGCAATTCGCGGCCGCTGTCCTGGCCTTGCGGCTGATCCGAATTACGGGGCGACGCGCGGCGTGGGCGTTGATCGCGGCCGCTATCCTGCTAATGGCCATTCGCCGCTCCATCACACTCTACCATGTGGTCGTCGAGGGCTCCCCGCATCCGGCCGACCTGGCGACGGAATTGGTTGCGCTGGTTATATCGATATTGATGGTATCCGGAATTGTCTGGATCGGGCCCTTATTCCATTCATTCAAACGCTCCGAGGAGGCCCTGCGGAAAAGTGAGGAACGCTTTCAGCAAGTGGCGGCCAACGCCAAGGAATGGATCTGGGAAGTGGACGCCAATGGCTTATATACGTACGCTAGTCCTGTCTCGGAGATGATTCTGGGATACAAGCCGGATGAAATCGCCGGCCAGAAGCACTTTTACGACTTCTTTCATCCTGAGGACCGCGAAGAGCTCAAGCAGGCCGCACTTGATGTTTTCAAGGATCGAACGCCATTCCATGACTTCGTGAATCGGAATGTCGCCCGGAATGGCAAAGTCTTGTGGCTTTCGACGAGCGGGACTCCGATCTTGGACGAGCAGGGCAATTTTGCCGGGTACCGCGGAGCGGACGTCGACGTCACGGAGCGTAAACGGGCCGAGGAGGAACGGCGAAATCTCGAGGCCCAGATCCAGCACGCCCAGAAGCTGGAGAGCCTGGGCGTGTTGGCCGGGGGCATTGCGCACGATTTCAATAACCTGCTGGTCGGCATCCTCGGCTACGCGGACCTGGCAATGGCGGACCTTTCGTCGACCTCACCCGCCCGCGCCAGCATTCAGGGCATCGAGCGGGCCGCCAAGCGGGCCGCGGACTTGACCCGCCAATTGCTGGCGTATTCCGGCCGGGGGCGGTTCGTGATCGAGGCGCTCGACCTGAATGAGGTGGTGAATGAAATCACCCACCTGCTGGAAGTGTCGATCTCCAAGAAGGTTGTCCTCAAGTACAACTTCGCCGAGAACCTGCCCGCCATCGAGGCCGACGCCACCCAGATTCGCCAGGTGATCATGAACCTGATCACAAACGCTTCGGAAGCGATCGGGGAGAAGAGCGGCGTCATCTCGATCAGTACGGGTGCTCTGGATTGTGACCGTGCCTATCTGAACAAAACTAACCTGGATGAAGATTTGTCCCCCGGACTCTATGTCTACATCGAAGTGGCCGACACCGGCTGCGGCATGGACGGCGAGACGTGCCGGAAGATATTCGACCCGTTCTTTACGACCAAGTTCACCGGCCGCGGCCTGGGACTCGCCGCCGTGATGGGAATCGTCCGCGGCCACCAGGGGGCCCTCAAGGTTTACAGTGAACCGGGTCGCGGCACGACGTTCAAAGTGTTATTCCCGGCCCTCGACGAGCCCGCCGCGTCCCGCGCGAAGGAGGCCCTGCGGGCCGAGGCCTGGCACGGCAGTGGGACCGTGCTGCTGGTCGACGACGAAGAGACCGTCTGCGCCGTCGGGCGGCAAATGCTCGAGCGGGTCGGCTTCACCGTCCTGACGGCGCGCGACGGCCCGGAAGCATTAGATTTATTCCGACAACAGGCCGACGAAATCGTCTGTGTCGTCCTGGATCTCACCATGCCGCACATGGACGGGGAGGTAGCTTATCGGGAACTGCGGCGTATCCGTGGTGATGTCCGCGTGATCATGTCCAGCGGGTATAATGAACAGGAGGTTACGCAGCGTTTCGCCGGCAAGGGGCTCGCCGGCTTCATCCAGAAGCCCTACCACACGGAGGAGTTGGTCGCCAAGCTGCGGGAGGTTCTCAAGGAGTAACCGCCACTAGGCCTCCGTCTTCTCCACGCAGCGGATGTCCATCGTCGCCAGTTCGTCGAGCACCGGGTTGTAGATTCCCGGCTTGACCGGCATGTGCACGCCGGTGTCCTTGATTTCGCCGGTGAGGATCAATTTCGCCCCGACGGCGGCGGGGAGGCTGACGGTGCGGGCCATCGAGTTGTCGCCGTCGGGCCGGCCGAAGTCGATCAGCGTCGAGGAAATCTTCTCCTCCCGGCCGTCCGGGAAACGGGCGATGAACTTGTGCACCAACGCGATCATGTCGCGCTCGCCCGGCTGATACGGCATTTTCTCATTCATTAGTGCCGCGAGGATGTCGAGCGCGGTCGTCTCCTTCCCCGTGATCGGCAGCGGATCGTTCGAGAATAATCCAAGCCATTCAAGGCGGTCGAGCACGTTGTCCGCTGGATCGAGTCCGATGTGCTCGGCCACGTCCTTCCGGAGATTGTTCGTCGCAGACTGCTTGATCAGGTTCGCCGTCCATTGAGCGAAGGTCATCCCGGTCGGATATGTCACCGGCACCTCTGCGAGCATCCCCAGATCGACGACCTTCTTGAGGCACTTGCACCAACCGAGGTAGCGGAGCGTGCCGCGGAACATGGTCTCGATGCCTTCGAGGCCGTAGATGTCGATGTAGCCGAGCGAGTCGCGGTTGGGATAGGCCTCGAGTTCGCCGATGCCCTCGACCGACACCGGGTGCACGCAGGTGAACAGCTCAGGCCCGGGGATGTCGACCTGCCGGCCACCTTCGCGGAAGCAGGCCGCGTTTTTTCCGGCGGTGCAGACGGCTCGCGGGCTCCAGGAGAACTTGTAGCCCCACGGGTTGTCGTTGGCCTCGGGCGCGGGCAGCCCGCCGCAGTACGACTTGAAGCTCACGACCTGGCCGCCGCGCTTTTCGACGTCGTGGATGACGCGCATGGCGGACATGTGGTCGATGCCGGGGTCGACGCCGATCTCGTTGAGAACCATGACGCCGGCATCTTTGGCGGGGCCGTCGAGCTCCGTCATCTTGGGGCTGACGTACGAGGTGGTCACCATGTGCTTTTTATGCTTGATGCACAACTCGGCGACGACCGGGTGCAGCGGGGCGGGCAGGAGGCTGATCGCCAGGTCGTGCTCACGGATTAACTGTTCCAGCTTGTCGGTCTCGTCGGCCAGCAGGGTCAGCGCGGTGCCGTCGGGATGGCCGTCGATCAGCTTTTCGGCCTTGCTGACGGTCCGGGACGCGACCGTGACCTTGAAGTCCGGCTGAGCGAGCAAATAACGGACGAGTGGACGAGACACGAGCCCGGCACCGAGCACGAGAACCTTCTTCATTGAACAAGTCCTTCCCTAGTAGTTGTTAGTCCTTAGTTGTTAGTATTTAGTATCGAACACCCTCTGGGGCTAGCAGTCCGCCGCAAAAGTCGTGTAGCGTCCGGGCTC
>JAGMDK010000113.1 GCA_023128695.1 Phycisphaerae bacterium | reverse complement strand
CGGTACGGAGCCCGGCCGCTACACTCGTGCGCCAACTTGCCAGGGCGCAGCCGAGCACGAGCCCCCCCATGAAAAGGGCGATGATCCAGCCGATACGCTGGTACACGTAGCCGTACAGATTCTGAAACGCGAAGAGCCACACGATGCTCAGGGCCATCGTTGCGAACCCAGTGGTCCCCACCGAGAGAGTTACCGCACCGGTCGCCCAGCCGTCGCGCGCCCGACGCCGCACTCGGCAGACGAGCAGCGTGATCACGCCCAGCGCCGCCAGACCGGCGATGAGTTTGGCGAGGCTGACCGACTGTAGCCGCTCGATCACTCCGCTTCCAACTCGGCCGGGCCCGATCCCTCCGCCGGTGGCGGCTTCCCACAACACCAGCCGTTGGAGGTAAACCCAGGGCCGCAGGTCCGTACTGATGTGCACCTCTTGCGCCTCGTCGAGGTCGGCGCTCCGCTGGGCCAGCTTGCCCGGCTCGAGCCAGTCGGTGGCTCCGTCAAACCAGGCCGGATGAAACAGCTTCGACAGCACGCCGCGCTGCGTGTAGCGAGCCGCCAGTTCGGCCGGATCGGTTGAGATTAGCCCGGCCTCGGTGGCCGCCAAGACCTGGGCCGGATTATCCCAGCCGATGACCAGATGCGGGAAGTGTCGTTGCAGCGTGGCCCGGATCGAGGCCAGATAGTTCCGCGAGGCGGCGGTCAATTCTCCCGGCGCCGCGGCCGCCGTCAGGCACAGAACCGCGTGTGGCTTCATCGCCCGGCGGAGCTCGTGGTAGAACTCGTCGGTGTAGAAGCGGGCTCGCAGGGCCGAGGTGGGTTCCGGCAGGCGGGCGATGACCAGGTCAAACCGCTCGTGTTGCATCTTGACGTAGTAGCGGCCATCGACGGGATGCACGGCGACACGCGGATCGGCCAAAGCCTGCCGATCGATCTCGGCCAGGTAGGGCTTGACCAGCTCGATCTGACGCGGGTCCGGCTCGACATAGTCGATGTGCTCGACCGGGTGCCGCAGGATTTCGGCCAGCAAGCCCTCGGCCCCGCCGCCGAGGACCAGCACGTTCCGCGGCGAAGGGTGCTGGCAGAGCCAGAAGTGCGCCAGCGGCACGAACGTATATGGATCAGGAAAGTCGGCGGAGACCTGGCCGTCGCAATACAACGTGAATTGTCCCTCCCGGCGACCGATAGCGAGGTTCTGGTACTTCGACTCCGTTTCGGCCACTAGTTCATATCCTGGGGCAACACCGTGCCAACGGCGTTCAACGAGCCGGCTGTTCAACGCGCCGCCCGCGAAGACCGCCCCCAGCACGGCCGCCAGGGCGACCAGCGCCACGCCGGCGGCGCAGTAAAGTTTGCGTGGCGGTGTTACCAGCAACCCGGCCGAGGCTGCCATGGTGATACCGCCGCAAAGCAGGGCCGTTTGAATCGGGCTCAGGTGCTCGACCGCCCAAAAGCTGAAGGCCGCGCCGCCGATCAAGCTTCCGGCCGATTCGAGGGCGTAGACATGGCCGAAGCGCAAGAGCTTGTCGTCGTCGGGGCTTACTCCACATTGTGCGACCGCGCGGGCTGAAGCCCGCGGCTCGTCGGCGCGACCGATGCAACACGCAAGTGGGAAGGCCAGCCCGATCAGGGCGCCGGTCGGCGATACGAACAGCATCGCCGCCAAGGCGGTCTGGGGCAGCGGCAGGAGTTCCCCCGGCTCGACGCCCAACCAGGCCCGTGCTCCTCGGAAGACCCACAGTTCGAGGCACGCTGCTACGCTCAGGGCCAACAGAACCGCCACGAGTCCCACATCCGCGCGCGGCAGACGCTCGGCCAGCCACCCCCCGCATGCTGCTCCGACGGCCACCCCGAATAACCATGCAAAGAGAACGACGCCCCAGGCGAACTCGCTGCCGAACATCAGCACCAGCGCTTCGCGCAGCAGCAGTGCTTGCGTCACGATCGCCTGCACCCCCCAAGCCAGCACGAGCACGCTCAGCCACCTGCGCCGCAGACCGGCGGAGGAGCTTGGTGCCGGACTGATAAACCGGTTTCTCACCTGCCGACCTGGTTTGTTCCCAACAGGGCCTCGGCGATCCGCCCAGCACCTGAGGCTTTGAGGCGTGATTCCAGTTCAGACACAACCTTTGGGTCGGACCACAGAGCTCGATAAAAATCGTTGCAGCCACGTTGCGCGTACCAGCCGGCCATGTGGGACCAGGCAAACTCTTTCGGCGTCAAATCCGGAGCCCGCGGACGACCCTCGAGCCAATTCTGTATGGGTTGGCCGCGCTCTGGGTACGCTGCCACCAGCGCAGCGCACACGAGCCGCTCAAGGCATTGCTGAGCAGGGATGCCTTCGGTTTCACTGTCGCCAGTTTCCCAGCGTACGAGCGAAACCATGGTGGCACCATCATCGATGACGATGTCGCCGTCGTCGTTCCGGGCGGCATTGGGAACCAATTGCTTTACATCGCGTTCAACGTCTTCGGTGCGTAGTCCGGTTCGACCGTCTGAATCAGCGACACGTGTATCCGGATCAACATTTACGACCAATTGCGAGAGTAAGGGTGCCTGCTGACGATCCTCGATACGTCGACGTAGCACCGGTAGAACATTGTCTTTGCCGTGGCATGGCACGATACGAATGAATTGTCCGTTGGGTGTGTAATAGCCAAACTGACCGCCCTTTACAGGTCTTTTCAACGTATCATGTATGTTGCCGGGTTCTGGTTTTGGACAACCACTATATTCAAGCCACCCCGCCCAGAAGGCTCGATCATAGAATCCCTCGCATAGAATAACCGCCTCGCTCACCGCAAGTCGTCCTCGATTTCATGGCGTGCAAAGGCGACCTCGGATCCGGGCAAGCGACTCGATATCAACTCGCCGTCCTTAAGATTGAGTCGGAAAAGGCACAGATTGTCCAAATCCTCCTGACTGGCGCTCGCCAAAAGCGCATCGATCAACTCAAGGCTATGTGTTGTGAGGACGACCTGGATTTCGCGGCGTACGGCGGCGCGGAGAACCTGTGCACTCCAATAGATTGCACCTGGATGCTGATGCACTTCGGGCTCTTCAACCAGCACCAATCCCTCTGGACAGGCTGATAGCTCAAGAACCATGCGAAGCAGGTCATGAATTCCATCACCGGCTAGCGCTGCTGGGATAGTGTGATCGTCGTACACGAGGTGGACGATCGGCGACTCGCCTTCGGTTAAGATCATTATTCCGCGCAGATTCGGCAATAGTTCGTTTATGATCGATTCTGCCTGCTGACGTCGTCCCTGTTCAACGGTGCGTGTATACAAGGTGTGGAGTGGCTCGCCCTCATAGTCGTAGGTCTCCACGAAACGCACCTCGGGGACGAACTCGAGGAAATCTCCAGAAACATCATATTGATACTTATTGCCGGTAGTAAAGAAGAGCATTGCAGAAACTTGATAAACGCCGTCTGGAATCGACAACTGGAGGAGGATTCTTGCTACTTCGTTGGTTTTTGCGCGTTGAAACTCAAGAGTGCAGTGTAGAGCCCGTCCTTGCTTGTTGGTTACTTGCGCCACGATTTTCTTTGTCTCATCCGCTCGCCAAACGAGCCATCTAGCCCCTTGCTTTACACCTTTGCGTCGCGTTACAGTGCGCGCGACTGCCAGTGGGGGAACCGGGTGAGCCGCAATCAATAGCGCATCCAGAATCGTGCTTTTGCCGCACCCATTTGGGCCGACGAGGATCGTGAGCGGTGCTAGCCCCTCGAGCTTGCCGTCACGAATGCCACGGAGGTTCTTAATTTCAATCGATTGAATCACGGTGCCGGCTCCGTCATTGTCGTAACCGTGAGTATGATAGCTACTTACACTCAGAAAGGAAACGCCGGACTCCTTGTCGCGGCCAGATTCCTCGGCGCTGCGCTCCTAAGAAACTACGAGAAGTCGTTTCTTTCACCCCTGGACGGGCGTGTGCTGTGATAGGTGGTAGGAAAGACCGGTTTCCCGGTCTCCCCTCCCTCCGAACCGGACGTGCGGTTCTCCCGCATCCGGCTCTCCGGTCGGTGGTTCACCGCGCCACGGATTGACGGAGCCGAGCATGGGCGGCTGCCATGCAGGCCGGAGAGCGTCTGCCTGGAGGAGACTTCCACTCCCCTGATCGAGTACACTCTCAGACGCACTGCCACTGCTCTTGAGCAGTGTCTTCTTGTGACCAGCGGTAGCTTGGGCACTGCTCAAGAGCTTGCTGTTACCCACATTTGTGGAAATCGCCTTGCAGGAGCCAATGATGCTGGTGCCATTTCCGGTCAGAGGCTTTCGCGCGACGTCCGGTACGGGGCCCGGCCGCTACAGCGTGGAGGTTGCGCGCTAGCAGTCTGTCG
>JAGMDK010000112.1 GCA_023128695.1 Phycisphaerae bacterium | reverse complement strand
GCGGCCTTACGATCACCGAGTTGGCGCATGATTGTACGCGGTCAGATAGCATCAGCATGGGTAGGCGGGGTTCTTGCACTCTGGCTTTCTGGGGCTTCCGTCGCCGAGGCCCGGGAGCCGCTCGATCTGATCCCGGCCGAGAGCTTGCTCTGCTGGCAGGGACGGCCGTTGCCGGACGCCGCCCCCGTTTCTGACGAGCCCTCGGCGCTCCAGACGCTGCTCGAGTTGGGCACGCGTCTGGCCGGCTCCGCCCGCGGGGGCCTGGACAGCGGGACGCAACTCGGCGTGCGGGCGGCGGAATTGTTCAACCTGATGATCCGTTATCCACACGCCCTGGCGCTGATCGACGCCCGGGCCAAGCCGGTCGAAACCGACCCCCAGGCGAAACGGGTCGACCGCCTCCGCGGCGCGCTCGTGGTTCAGAACCGCGGCCACCCCGAGCCGTTCCTGCGGCTCATTCAGAAGACCGTCAACGAGCAGACCGACCGCGCCGAGGCCACGCTCGTGACGAAGACGGCCGGCTCGTGGCCGTATCAAGAGCTGCGTGACCAGCGGCTGCCGGAGTGGGCCGTTATCGCCTGGGGGCACATTGACGGCCACTTCGTGCTGACGGTCGGGGCGGGCGTCTGGCCGAGCATCGCGGCCATCGCCGCCGGGGAGGCCCCCTCGCTGAGTGAGGTTCCGTGGTACGCCGCGGCTCGCCGCAACTGGGGCCGGCGGGCTTTGATCGAGCTTTTCGTCGCCGCCGCGGACATTCAGGACCGCCTCGACCCGTTCCTCGACGGCCGGGCCGGCAAATTCTTTCGGGCCTGGGACGCCGGTAATCTGGAGCAGGCGCATTGGGCCCTGGGACTCGAGGGGCGGGCCTTATTCTGCGTGGCACATTTCCGCCTCGGAGATGAGACCGTGCGGCGGATGTACGCCGACCCGGAGAATCGCGACCCGCGGCTGTTGGCGACCGTGCCCGCCGAGGCCCGCTACGCGATCTACCACCTCCCGCTGGACCGTTTCCTGCGGCGTTTTTTCCGCGGGCTCATGTCCATCCAAGAGGGCCGGCAGCGGGAAAACATCGAGCGCATCTGGGCCCAAATCCAGGCCGAGCACGGCTTCGACGTGGAGCGCAACTTGCTGGCACACCTCGGCGAATACATCGTCCTGCACAACGATCCCCCGCATCCGTTGCGTCTGCCGTTGGCGGTAACAGGCCTGATCGAGATTCGCGACGAGCCGGCGGCGGTCCGACAGACCATAGATTCCATGTGCGGTGCTTTTCAGGCCGCGCTCGATCAGGCGGCCGCGGAAGGCCGTGCGCCGCCGCCGTGGAATCTGCATCACAGCGGCGATGGTGTCTGGTGCCTGCAATATGGTCTGGTCGCGGGCCCGGCGTGGACCGTCACCGAGCGCTTCATCGTCTTCAGTTGGTCGCCGCACGCCTTGCGAAGCTATCTCGCCAAGGTTGGTGATGAGCTTAACTGTTCGCTGCAATAGTCCACACCGCCCTCGACTACAGCGTCCGAGTTCCCTGCCGTCCGTTGTTTAATGGCGTCTTTCTTGATAATCCAGCTTGTCTTGGCGACAATACGTATTGGGTAGAAAAATGAAATACCGTGATTTGATCAGACGGATTAAATCAGATGGCTGGTACATCGAACGGACAGTAGGTAGTCACATGCAGTTTCGTCACCCGAAGAAGACCGGAACCCTAACGATCGCCGCCGGTGGGAAGCTCGCGAAAGAGGTTCCTCCCGGCACCCTCGGCAGCATCCTCAAGCAGGCCGGATTGAAATGAGGAATTGAGATGAATTACGTGGTCGTGATCGAGAAAGCCGGCGACGGGAGCTACTCGGCCTATGTGCCGGACTTGCCGGGATGTGTCGCGTGCGGGGAGACCCTCGAAGAGGCGAAGAAAATCATCCAGGAAGCAGTCAACTTGCACATTGACTCGCTTCGGCATCACGGCGAGTTGGTGCCCCCCCCGACCGCGACGACAGACACCGTCCATGCGGCGTAGCGCAAGCTAGGGATTGCTGGAGATTCTCTAAACTCCCGCGAAATCCTCGCTCGCGCTTCGGGCTCGGACCATCGAGCGCGATCGCGTAGGTCATATAGCTGAATTATGCCGTGGCCAGGTGGGTAGCCGAACCGGTATTACTCGACCGCTTAATTTCCCGAACGATGAGCCAAGTGCCCAGGATCGCGCCCCCGAAGAACGCCACGGCGGTAAGCGGATTCAAAATCAGCCACGGTTCCCGGAACAGGCCCCACTTGGCCGCAATCTCGATCGGTATCCAGCCCACGATGGCCACGCCGATGGCGTACCGAATGGCCGGTCCCATCGTCTTCTGTCGATACAGCCGCAGCAGCAGAAATCCGGCCGTTCCGAACGAGCAGAAGAAGATGATGTGTGTGAACACGCCGTCCGGGCCGAAAGCGGTCGGGTCATAAGCCCACAGCAGGAGCACGTAGAACGTCCAGATAATCATGATGTACTGGAACGCCGTCCGGGGAGCGAAGTTATCGACGCGGCCGGTCGCCACGGCGCCGCGCATCAGGGCGAGCTTGCGGCGTAGCCAGAGGAACACGTTGCAGCGGTTGGATTCGAGGAAGAGCAGGTAAATCAATACCACCACGAGCAAGCCCCACGAGTGCTTTAGGAGCACGTATTCGCCGTAGACGCCGATGAGCTGATCCGCGTGTACCTTGACGGCCTTGGCCACGCCCAGCGAGCGGCTGGCGATCATCAACCCGTATTCCACCGCCCCGGTCCAGATCAGCAAGCCGGCGAAGACGCCGATGACCGATTGCAGGGCGTCGTTATGAACACGGCGGGAGACTACTAACAACCCCAAGCCCAAGGCCGTCAGCACCGTCAGCGCCACCAGCAGGAACGGCGAGATGGGCAACATGCGCAGCGTCTGGTCAAGGCCGGCGTCGGTCGCGGCCGACGGCTGGCGGATCACCGTCGACCGCGACGCATTAGCCGGCAGAGCTTCAATCTCCTCCGTGAGGCTTCGATCCCCAAACCAGCGAGCATCCAGACCTGCCTGCTGATACACATCAGCACTATAGGCGTGGTCGACGGCGTTGATCGCCACCATCAGGAGATGGCCCGCCGCCAATGTCGAGAAGATAAACATGAACGCGAGAACGGTCCGCACCAGCGCCGACCACCATGATGTCCGCACACTCGCCCTTGGTGGCGAGATGCCCGTTTCGTCTCTCGGGTTGTTTTCTATTTCCGGGCTCATGATTGGACGCCTACTCGCAATCAACCGTTCATTATAACATGCTACGGCGAGTAGTCGTAATCCAGATCGTCCGCCCAGTTGGCCCACAACGTCATGTCGTCGAGCTTGGTGGGTTTCAGGCCCGTGACGTGTCCGTCGAAGAAGCCGATGCTAGTGCGGCCTATATAACGTCCCTCGGGCAGTCCAACCAGCGAGCCAGTCTCGTCAACGATTTCGATCTTGTTGCCACGCGCCTCCCAACGCGGTCCATTGGCGTGGGGCGGCGTCACCCAGAAAAAGCCGGTATCGCCGTCCGTAATGCCCCCGCCCCGCCACTTGCTATCCGCAAACACAATCAGATTGGCAGGCCGCCGAACCTCCGACTCCCGAAAAACAACATGTTGGCCCAGGTTGGGCCTGGTGTCCCCGAAGCCGCAGGGGATAAACCCGTTGAAGGACCCGGAATAACCGCCGACATAGACCGCGTTGATCCCAAACGTCGGTTTCAGGCTGATCATGTAGGCTTTCATAAACGCCTCGGATTGAGAATCGGTGGGCAGCGGAACCGGCGGCGTCTTGACGTGGCTATAGATCACGCCCCACACATTTTGCACGTAGGGCGACAGCCGCCAGGGGTAACGGGACACGACCGGAAAGCCATAGGTGTGCCCTGAGTCCGGATCCTTGACCACAATATCCTGGCCGGATACCGAAGCCGGTGCATAGCCGTACAAGACCCAGCCGCGACTCTCCGACTGATAGGCGTGATAGCCGACCATCATCTGCCGCAGATTGCTGTAACCATATACCTGTTTGGCCGATTTCCGTGCCTTCGATAGCGCGGGCAGCAGGATGCTGATCAACAGGGCGAGGATCGCAACGACCACCAGCAATTCGATTAACGTGAAAGCCCTGCCTCGGTGTTGCATGGCTGAACCCGAGTGACGAAGTATCATTCTTCGGTTCTACTCAGGGACGGGCCGACCGGAGTTGCCCCCGCCCGACCCGTCCCGGCGGTTGAGTTCGCTAAGGGCAAGTCGTGTTCATCAGTTCCACGAACGGGTCGATGTCCCGCCAATTCACGGAGCCGTCCGCGTCGACGTCACAATTCGCGAAGTTGCAACTCGGCGTCCCCGGCAGAAACATGTTTTCCCAGGCGTCCAGGTTGTCGTTCATGCCCGCGACGAGGTAGTCAATGTCGCGCCAGTTGATCGCGCCGTCGCAATTGGCGTCGCCGGGGCAAATCGCCGGCATAATCAGGGTGTCAACCCGCATTTGCTTGAAGCTGGAGTGTACGATTACGTCCGCCAGGATGGTGAAGTCATCCGTGTAGCCCGGCAGATAGAACTCCCAGAGCAGTTCTTGTTGCCAGACGGGGTTGCCGTGGCCGCCGGGTACTTCGCCGAGCCACAGCTCCTCGATGCGGATGGCATCTTCGAACGAGCCGCCTGAGACGGGTATACCCTCCTCGTCCACGATTCTGAGTGTGTCGATAAACACGCTCGCCGGCCCGCCCGCTCCCGGGTCCATGTTCATGGTGGCGGCGGTCTGGATGAGCACTCGTGTGCCGTCTGCCGGACCGTAGCTGCCACTGCCGCTCGTCCCGCCGTGGTTGTAGATCACGCACTCGATGCCGTAGTCTCCGGCGAACGAGTAAAAGTTATTGCTGCCGGAATGGAACCCGGGCGGCAATGCACTTAACGTCGGGTCTGACGTTATCGGGCCATTGGTTATGTATCCGACATCCGGAATATTACCCTGTGCATATAATAGCACGTCCCATTCCTGGTACGTCGAATCCAGGTCTCCAACCGTCCACGATTCCGGCTCGACAAAACCGTGAGCGTCGTCTGCGTAACTCACGCTGACATAGCACATTACGACAAAACACGTTAAAACTACTGAGCTTAACATCTTATGCACAATAAGCCTCCTCGCTTGTGGCAATTCGTTACTCGGTTCTGATAGTTCCTTAGACAATGCCAAAACCTGCGTTCTCATCAGACACGCAAGATAGCCTAGCAATTATATGCATATATGCTAAACATGTGATTGGACTATAATACATTCGCTTGTGATGTCAACTCATTCGATCGAAAAAAACGTGAAAAAATTATCGGCTGACAGAAAGCCGATGATGTGAATTAGTGTTCTCGGCCACTAATGCGGCACTACGTCGCCTCCGCGCGGGCGACGGGGGTTTCGGCCTCTTTGTCCGGCTCGGGGACGTTGTCGCCCTCGAAGACGAACTTCCGCTCGTCCTCCTCGCCTGCGACCGTGATGCGGATGAGGTTCTTCTCGGCGTACTTGCCGCGGAGGATGTCCTCGCTGAGCGGGTCCTCGATCTTGGAGGAGATCGTCCGCCGCAGCGGGCGGGCGCCGAACTTGTTGTCGGTGCCCGCTTCGACCAGGAATTCCTTCGCCGCGGGCGTCAATTCGAGCGTCAGGCCGCGTTTCTTGAGGCGGTCGCCGACCTTGCCGAGCTCCAACTCGACGATCTGGAGTAAGTCCTCGTGCGTGAGCTTGTGGAAGACGACGACCTCGTCGAGGCGGTTGATGAACTCGGGCCGGAAGTTGCGTTCCAGCTCCGAGGTGAGCATCTCCGTCATCTTCTGGTAGTCGATCTCCTCGTCCCGCTTCATGAAGCCGAACGGATCCTGGCTCATGATGCGGTCCGCCCCGATGTTGCTGGTCATGATCAGCACCACGTTGCGGAAATCAACGTGCCGCCCGAACGAGTCGGTCAAGCGGCCTTCCTCCATGATCTGGAGCAGCATGTTGAACACGTCCGGATGCGCCTTCTCGATCTCGTCCAACAACACCACGGCGTACGGCCGGCGGCGAATCCGCTCGGTGAGCTGACCACCCTCCTCGTACCCCACATACCCCGGCGGGGCACCGATCAGCCGGCTGACGTTGTGCTTCTCCATGTACTCCGACATGTCCATGACGATCAGGGCTTCCTCGTCGCCGAACATGAACTCCGCCAGCGTCTTGGCCAGCAGCGTCTTCCCCACGCCCGAGGGTCCCAGGAAGATGAAAGAGCCCATCGGCCGGTTGGGGTCCTTCAGGCCGCTGCGGCTGCGGCGGACGCTGCGGGCGATCGCGCTGATCGCCTCTTCCTGACTGATGACCTTTTTGTGCAACTCTTTCTCGAGTTCCAGCAGCCGATCGGCTTCCTCCTTTTCCAGACGCGTCAACGGAATACCGGTCATGCGGCTGACCACCTCGCTGATGACCGTTTCGTCGACGATGCCCTCGGTTTCCTTGGAGGCGTTCTTCCACTCCTTCTGAACGGTGTCCTTCTTCATCCGCAGCGTTTCACTCTTGTCGCGCAACTCGGCGGCCCGCTCGTAATCGGCGTTCTTGACGGCCTCGTCCTTCTCAACCATCAGCCGCTCGATCTCGCGTTCCAGGTCGGCCAGGTCCGGTGGCAGGGTCATGCTTTTGATCCGCACGCGGGCGCCCGCTTCATCAATGACGTCGATGGCCTTGTCCGGGAGCACGCGGCCCGTGATGTAGCGGTGCGAGAGTTCCGCGGCGTTATGGAGCGCGACGTCGGTGATCTGCACACGATGGTGGGCCTCGTAGCGGTCGCGCAACCCCTTGAGAATCTCCAGCGTGTGCTCCATCGACGGTTCGTCCACGTGGATCGACTGGAAACGGCGGGCCAAGGCGGCATCCTTCTCGATGTACTTGCGATACTCGTCGAACGTGGTGGCCCCGATGCACTGAATCTCGCCCCGCGACAAGGCCGGCTTGAGCACGTTGGAAGCGTCGATCGCGCCCTCGGCCCCGCCGGCACCGACCAGCGTGTGCAGTTCGTCAATAAACAGAATCACGTTGCGGGCCCGGCGGACCTCGTTCATCACCGCCTTGATCCGCTCCTCGAACTGCCCGCGGTACTTCGTGCCGGCGACCATCAGAGCCAGATCGAGAATGACAATCCGGCGCTCGTGAAGCAGTTCCGGAACCTGGTGCTTGATGATCATCTGCGCCAGCCCCTCGACGATGGCGGTCTTGCCGACGCCGGCATCGCCGAGCAGCACGGGATTGTTCTTCATACGGCGGCACAGGACGGTGATGACGCGTTCGATTTCGGTCGCGCGGCCGATGCAGGGATCGACCTTGCCCTCGCGAGCTAATACGGTGAGGTCGCGGCCGAACGAGTCGAGGGCCGGGGTCTTGCTCTTGCCGCCTTTGGGAGCGACATCGCCGGGGGCCGCCATGGCGGCGGTCTCTTCCGTCTCGACGCCGGCACCAAGTAGGTTGAGCACCTCTTCGCGCACATCCTCGAGCTTGAGGCCGAGGTTCATCAGGACCTGGGCGGCGACGCCGTCCTGTTCGCGGAGCAGGCCGAGCAGCAGATGTTCGGTGCCCACGTAGTTGTGGTTGAGATTGCGGGCCTCTTCGATGGCGTACTCGATGACGCGCTTGGCGCGGGGCGTCTGCGGGAGCTTGCCCATCGTGACCATTTCCGGGCCGCTCTTGACGAGCTTCTCGACCTCCATACGGACCTTGCGGAGGTCGACGCCCAGGTTTTTCAGGACGTTGGCCCCGACCCCGGAGCCCTCTTTAACCAGGCCGAGCAGGATGTGTTCGGTTCCGATGTACTCGTGGTTGAACCGCTGCGCTTCCTGGTTGGCCAGGGCCATGACCTTCCGCGCCCGATCGGTGAAACGTTCAAACATGCTTCACACCTCCCAGCAGCCCCGGTACACGGCAAGACCAGCGATCTGCGCCAAGGCCGGACAAGATTTACAGGACATATCCTTACGGCTGATTCTAGCCTGCACCGCGGGTACCATCAAGGGCGACACGCCTCGATAACGTTGCTATCGACCACGCGGCGGGTTGTCCTCAATCCATTGATAATTGGGTCTAGAGCCGTTTCAGAAGACATCTGGCGTCCGCCGGGAGGGCGAGGCTCCTGCCGAGCCGCGGCTCGGCAGGAGCCTCGCCCTCCCCAAGCAACAGACTTTTTCTGAAATTGCTCTAGTGCTCCGATCGGGTTTCGTGAATTCGTAGTTGCTCCTTATAAATCCCGTGCCGGTCCAGCGCTCGCAGCCGCTTCCAGGCAGCCTGGGCGGCGGGCGGCGGGCCGGTTTCGGTAAGCACCTGCGCCACGCGGTAGGCGACCAGTAAATCGTCGGGGGCCTCTCGGCTGAGCGGGGAAAGCACCTCCTGGGCGCGGGCATATTCACCACGCTGCATCAGCGCCAGCGTCTCCGCCAATATCCGCCGCCGACGGGCCGCGGCGTCTTCTGTCCGGCTGCGACGCATGTTGCGTGCCAGACGCAGTTGGGCGCCGAAGTAGCTGCCCGCCGCGAAACCGATCCCCAGGGCCTGCAACATCCGCGAAAAATCGTCCGGAAAGAGCAGCACGGTGGCCAGCGCGAAGTTAGCGCAAGCAGCGAAGGCGATCCCCGCCGCCAGTCCGGACCAGACCGCGCCGGTCAGAATCAGCCCGCCCCCCGGCAGGAGCAGGTTGACCCACGCCGCCCAACGGTAGGGGGTCTGCTGGACAGTCTGTTGAAAACACGCACGATTACTCAGGATGCGCCTCCGCTGACGGTCGCACCGTACAATGTGATCAGCTTCTCGACCAGGCCGCCGATCGAATGATGCTCATGAAAGTACTCGCCGGCGGATTCGGTCGTCTCGCGCACGTGTTTGGGCTGCTCTCTGGCGCGCGTGAGCAGGTAGGCCAACTCGACCGCCGAGCCCGGCGTGAACTGCCAGGCGGTACGGCCCTCGATGAACCAGTCGGCGAGCTGGTCGCGGGAGGCGATCACGAGCTTGCCCAGTCCCATCGCCAACAGCGGCGCGAGCCACAACTCCCGTTGGCAGTCCGGCACGACACACACGTCGGCGCCCGCCAGCCCTTTCTCCCACAGCTTGGGCTCGTCGATTACCACGCAGCAGTCGTTCACCTTGCGTTCCCGAATGCTCTGCCACAGCGTTCCCGCGCCCGGCCCGTCGCCGATCACGACCACCTGCAAGTCGCAGTCACCGCGGCGCAGTTGAGCGACGGCGTCGAGCAATATATCCAGCCCGCTGGTGTCGTCGAGGTGGCTAACGCAGAGTACGCCGAGCGTATGCGGGCCCGCGCGGGCCTGGTAGCTATGGAAGGGCAGCGCGACCGCGGGCGGCAGCGTCTGACAACGCCGTGCCGCGGCGGGGAACCTCTGCAACAGCGGAGCCGCCAGAGTATCCGTTGCCACCGCAAGAGATTGGTTATTACGAAGCCCCCGCCGCAGGACACGTTCCACCGCCTTCATTCCGAGGGCGTGGATCAACAGCGGGATGCCGGCGCGGTCCGCCCAGCGCTGGACCCAGCTCAAGCCGGCGGTTCCCCAGAGATGAACGGCGTCGGGCGGGGGGTCGAAGCGGCCCGGAAGAATCTGGCGTAGCCGCCAGCCGCGCCAGCCGGTCAGGTGTGCCGTCTGGTGGCATTCCACGCCGGTAGTGTGCAGCCCCTCGATCAGGTCGGCGTCGTTGGTCAGCAGCGCGGTTCGCAGGCCGCTTTCGGCCAGGGCCCAGAGTGTTTGCCGGAGCATCGGCCCCCAGCGGGCCGCCAAGCCGGCCTCAACCACGTGTAGAACGTGCCCGGTGAAGGGCGGCGCGTCGATGCCGGCGTCAGGGGCGTCATTACCTGCCATGGTTGCTCAGAATAGCATGGCCAGGCGGTACTGCGTAGGGCAAACCGTGGTAGCCGATTGCGGATTGCGGGTCGATCAGAACCCCGAGCGTCAGCGACGGGCCGATCAGA
>JAGMDK010000111.1 GCA_023128695.1 Phycisphaerae bacterium | reverse complement strand
CTCACGATGACCGAGCGGCAGACCGGCACGGGCACGATTCCGAATTTCACCAGTCCGGAGTTTCTGGATGCCCGGGCGATGGAATGTGTCCAGTTGCTGCGTTTCCTGGCCGATTTCGGGCCGGAGCACTATTTGTCGCGCGCCGCGGAGGCGACTCCGCTCAACCAGAGCTGCTCGAACCTGGCCGAGACCGCGTGGAAGCGCTACTGCGAAAAGTACGTGCAAGCCCGCGGCACGGCATACAAGAGCAAGGACCTGGCCGAGTTGGAGCGTTACGGCCGCTGGGACGAGCTGTGGGAGACGTTCGCGGAGCAGTTCAAGCCCAGTGCCGGGATGGGCGAGAATGCCGCCCGCAACGCCGTCCGGGATGAATTCCAGCCGGCGTTGGCCGAGATTCTGCACGCCGTCCGCTGGGCCACGTATGCACCCGAAAGCGGTGAGCTGGTGGAGCGGCTGAGTGACTATTACCGTCGTCAGGGACAACTGGTTGAGACGACTTTCGAGACGGCGGTGTCCGATTACTGGACCGAAGGTCGGTTTGTTCGACAAGCCACGGCGGGCAGTGCCGCGGCGGCCGCGAGTCGCCGACCGTGGGATGCCCTGGCGGGGGCCTATGCCGACCACTGGGTGGAATGGTGCAACTCGGTCGGCAAAGCTTCAAAGCTGCCCCGCAATTTCGACTTGGAGGATCAACTGCCCGCTCCCATGACGATCCCGTGGGCCGGGATCAGTTCCTTGCGCATTGATACAAATATGGGTGACGAGCGGCTCACCGACCAACTGGTCGATTTCCAGCTAAAGGCGCAGGGTTTGCTCAGCGCGGAATTGAGCAACATCCTCTACAGGGTGCAAGAGAGCTATTTCGCGGAGCAGATCCCCTACGAAGGCTGGCCGTTCCTCAACGAGCAGGGCACCGGCCTGACCGCGCTCGAAACCGTCAATTTCGAGCAATTCGCCCGGTTCCTGTTGGCCGTGCAGCGGGCGGAGGAGGCCTTCGCCGGGCTCGAAAAGGGCTTGCAGGACGATCCGCTCCGCAAATCGCGGCGAGAGTTTTTCCGGGCCTGCTCGGGGTGGCGGGATTTCCTCGGCCTCAACACCCAGGGCGGCGCCACCCCCCTGGACGTCACGGTCTGGACCGAAGACCCGCTCGGCGAGCCCTACGGGCAAGTAACGCCGGACGATACAGCCCAGCATTTCTACAAGGAAGTCTGCTTGACGATCGGCTTGCGGCTCCAGGAGGCCGGCGATCGCGCCGCGACCCGGCCGTTGTGCTTCCAGACGACCGAACGCGGCAAGGCCCGCGCCACGCGCACCGTCTGGGAATTTTCCCGCACGCCGGATTTGCAGGAGTTGACGTTCGAGTTGGTCGACGGGTTGCAGCCCGAGGGCAAGGACTATACTTATCCACGGATTAAATCGGAGATTCTGGGGCGGCCGTCGCCGTTGGCGTTTTGCGCCTATCTGCATCGCTACGGGCGTTACGTGGACGGCAATTGGGTCGTTTCGCACGCGGTGGACCTGGCCGAGAAATTCCAGCAGGCCGGACGGACTGAACTGGTCGGCCAGCTCCGCAATGATGAGCGGATCATCGGCGAGAAGTTCATTTTCCAGCTTCCCTCCGGCCGGCATCTGCCGCAGCCGATCCCGCGGTTAAGTCCGGCGACGGGCAGTGCCGGGTAGCGGCCGGGCTCCGTACCGGCCGACCACCGGCTGGAAACCGGTGCCACACGGCGAAATGTAGCGGCCGGGCCCCGTACCGGCCGACCACCGGCTGGAAGCCGGTGCCACACGGCGAAATGTAGCGGCCGGGCCCCGTA
>JAGMDK010000110.1 GCA_023128695.1 Phycisphaerae bacterium | reverse complement strand
CTAGTGCTCCGTCAACGCTGATTTGACGGGTTGCGTATCGATCGGGATGTGTGCCACTGCTCTTGAGCAGTGCTAAGCTTCGCCGCGTGCACCGAGATCGTTAAGAAACACTGCTCAAGAGCAGTGGCACCCCAGCCCGTCAATTGAGGGTTGACGGAGCACTAGGTTAGCTGGAACACTCCCGGTACCGCACCCTTATCACTTCATCACCTTATCACCTTATCACCTTGCCTGTGAAACGGCCCTTACACGCTAAAACACGCACGATGCGGCGTGCCCAAAGGGGACATATCTTGGGACCGAGGGTTATCGCGCGAACGTTTTTGCGATTCTCTCGGCAAGTCGCCGGTCGGCCGCGGCACGGTCTGCCCGTCTTTTCCAGGCCGTCCGGACAATAGCCGCGCGGCCCAGGCCGCCCGGTCATCATGCTCGTAACTCCTTTCATAAGATGTAGTTGCATTCGCCAATAACACTCTTCAGGCATCTCAAGGTGATCGGTGAGTGGCCGCCCCTTAACCGCCAGGCCCGCCGCACCGTTTTTTCGATATTCTGTTCAATAACAGAATTTTGCGTTAATTAGCGCTTGCAATCCACCTCCCCCCCGGGTATAAAATAAGCGTGTGAAGGAAGGGTGAGCGTCACCCACATGGGCATAGGTCTTAGGAGGCTGGAAGCACCTCCACTGGCACTTTTTTAATGGGAGAATGGGATCATGAAGAAAGCACTTGTTATTGTGGCATTGTTGGCCGTCGTTGGGATGGCCAGTGCCGAGTACCGCGTTTGGTTCACCGCCGCGAGCGCGGAGATGGGCCTCACCAACATGGACCTCATCGACAATCCGTCGACGGCAATCACCTCGGACGACACCGTTCCGGATTACTCCAACAACACGGACGTTTACAGCGGTGATTACGTCCTCGCCGGCGCCCCCTGCTACATGACTGGCGAGTACAACCTCCAGGATTGCGACAATCCGGAAGTCGGCGATGAGTGGTTCTACATCTGGGGTCAGTTCTACGGCGAGGACACCGGAGCCCTTCTGTTTTCGATCAGTTGGTGCCTCGTTGACTGCGCGACGATGCAGGAAGCCACCAATCTCGATGCGGTCTGGTACAAGGTAGACAACATGGCGTCCCCGATGGGCGTGAAGCGTTGGGACGGTGCGTCCACCGAGGCCGACAACTACTCGACCTTCCGGAACACCTGCCAGAACCTCACGGCCGTGACCGCCTACGGCATCAAGAACCAAGGCGGACACACCGGCGATTGGAACCTGTACACCGGTGGAGCGCAGGACGGTGACTGTGGCCGTGTCTCGCTGATCGGCGCTGTCCGTATCACGGATGGCAACCCGGGCCCCTACACGCTCGACATTCCGCTCGATGCCAACGGCGATCCGCTGTTCGTTATTTCCAACGTTCCGACAATGCCGATCATCGGCGCGTTCACGCCCGAGCCCTGCAGCTTGCTGTTGCTGGGTCTCGGCGGTCTGCTGATCCGTCGTCGCTAATCACCGGCGATAAGGATTTGACAGTGACGTAACAGGAGCCGGGCATTACGCCCGGCTCCTTCCTTTTTTGGCTCTGCGTAACAGTTCAGCCGTTTGCAACACGCTCTCAGCTTTCAGCGGTCAGCCACTCGCGATGTAAGGCGAGCAGGTGCCTAGTCTTGGCCATGTTCCCGCGCTGTTCTCAATAACACGTTATTTGTGACATTCGGTCGCTGGCGCTCGGTTTTTGGCTGATCGCTGATTGCTGACCGCTGAATGCTTACGGCTCGGCACGTTTTGGCTCTGCACGGATTCGAGGGGGTAATACGGCGCTACTCCTTTGGTCGTTCCTTCAGCGCCTTGATCATCATCGGGATGACCTGGTTGAGGTCGCCGACGATGCCGTAGTGGGCCCCGCTGAATATCGGGGCCTCGGGGTCGGTGTTAACGGCCACGATCTTGGCGGATTCCTCCATTCCGGCCCGGTGCTGGATGGCGCCGCTGATGCCGCAGGCCACGTACAAGGCGGGGCGGACGGTCGTGCCGGTTTGGCCGACCTGGTGATCCTTGTCGATGAAGCCGCCGTCGACCGCGGCCCGCGAGGCGCCGACGGCGCCGCCGACCGCGCCGGCCAGTTCGTGAATCAACTTGAAGTTATCCTTGTTTCCGACCCCCCCTCCGCCGGCGACAATCGTGCGGGCCGCCTTCAGGTTCACCTGTCGTTGCTCGCGATGGCGCTGAATCAGCTTGACCGCGAAATCCTGCTTCTGGAACTCCACTTTCTCCTGAACAACCTCGCCCTGCCGCAACATGTCCGGCGTGCCCAGCGGCATCACGCCCTCGCGCACGGTCGCCATCTGCGGCCAGCGCTCGGGATTGATGATCGTGGCGATGATGTTGCCGCCGAAGGCCGGGCGAATCTGGAGCAGCAGATTCTTGTGCGTCGTCTTGGCGGCCGGGTCATTAACGTCGGCAATATCCAGGTCGGTGCAGTCGGCGGTCAGGCCGCAACGCATCGCGGACGCGACGCGCGGGGCCAGGTCCCGCCCCAGCGGCGTGGCGCCGAAGATCACGATCTGCGGCTTGTGCTTCTCGATCAGCGTACAAAGCACGCGCGCGTATGGCTGGGTCAGGTAGTGCTCGAGCTGGCGGTCCTCGACGAGGTAGACGTTGTCGGTCCCCTGGCTGATCAGTTGCCTGGATAACTCCTGAACTTTCCAGCCGGCCAGGATGGCGCCGACCTTGACGCCGAGCCGGTCGGCCAGTTGGCGGGCCTTGCCGCACAGTTCGAGCGCGACGTCGTGCGGGCTGCCGTCTTCCTGCTCCGCGAAGACCCAGACTTCGCCATTACGATTCGGTTCGATCATGATTGCTCCGAGCTGCTAGCCGTCAGCAGTCAGCTTTCAGCAGTCAGCTTTCGGCCGGCACGGGGGCCGGCCGCTACATTGCCGTGTGGCACCGGCTTCCAGCCGGTGAATTGTGGCACCGGCATCTTGCCGGTGAATTCGGCCGGCACGGAGCCCGGACGCTACATTTCGTCAGGGACGCGTGCCACTGCTCTGTGAGCAGTGTCTTCTTTAACCAGCGTTCGCATAGGCACTGCTCACAGAGCAGTGGCACACACAATGTTGCTCGTCCAGCACACGCCCGAACGCTACCCGAGCGTATGATCCACCACCAGCTCGCGAATCAGGCGGCGGACGCCCTCCTCGGTCGGCGGAATCTCGGTATAGCCTTCCTTCGTCAAAACGATCGCTTGCACGCGGTGGACCTTGGTCGGCGAGCCGGCCAGCCCGCACCAGGCCAGGTCGGCCCGGATATCATCGAGGTCCCATTGATCCAGCATCAAGCCCCGCGCACGTAACGGCTCCGCCCGCCGCTCGATTTCCGAGTCGCGCTCGCCGTTGGTGGCATCGGGCAGGCCGGCCTTGACCGCCGCTTCCAATTCGGCCCGCGCCCGGGCGTGCTTGTACTTCATTACACGTTTGGCAGCCGGCGGCCGCGGCTCGGCCGCCGTGTCGAGCACGCTGATCAACACCGGCAATTGCACCTCGACCACCTCCCAGCCGTTGCCGACATTGCGGCGGATACGGGCGGTGCGGTCCTTTAGCTCGATGAATTCCTCGAGATAGGTCACTTGCGGGATGCCCAGCTTCTCGGCCGTCTGCGGGCCGACTTGAGCGGTGTCGCCGTCAATCGCCTGCCGCCCGCAGAAGACGAAATCGTACTGGCCGAGCGTCCTGATCGCCCGGCTGAGGATGTAGCTGGTCGCGAGCGTGTCGCTGGCGGCGGCTCGGCGATCGGTCAGCAGAATCGCCCGGTCGGCCCCGCGGTAAACACAGTCCCGCAGCACGTCGGCGGCCATGGGCGGCCCCATGCTGATCGCCGTGACCGTGCCGCCGTAGCGGTCCCGGACCGTGAGCGCCATCTCGAGCGCGTGGAGGTCCTCCGGGTTGAAGATGGTAGGCAATGCGGCACGGTTGACGGTCCCGTCCTCGCGCATGGCGTCGGCGGTGACATTGGCCGTGTCCGGTACCTGCTTGACGCAGACAACACTATGGTACGACACGTTTGGACTCCCTCACACACTTTCTCTCAAGGCGGAAAGCGGCGCAAAAATAGCAGCCAGAGGACATAGCGTCAAGGTTGGGCCGGAAAGGCGGCCCCCGGCACCCGACTCACCCGGTCCCGCCTATGGTTATCGGTAGCCCTAAAGACATTGGAACGATGCCACCGGTCTCCGCCGGGATGCCATCGGAAGGCGTTTAACGAACACGGCGATTCGGACGATACGCCTGATGTGCGGCGACAGACGGGTTGCCCGCCGCAAGGTGTAGATACAGGGTCGCTTCCCGAGGTAGGACATGAACACGACATCCTCGCCAGACAAGCACTCCGAGGCCGCCGGCTTCGTCCTGACGGTGCCTGCGCCGGGAACGGGGCTGCGGAAGACGCGGAAGACGCCGGGCAGTCGGTCTGAAAAATGGCGGCGTCTGTACGATGATTTGTCGGAGCGGGCCGAGGTCCTACGCCGTTTGCGGGACGAGATCGCCCCCCGGACCGCCGAGCTGGACGGCCGTGCCCGGGAATTGGATAGTCGTGCCGAGAAGCTGGAGAAGTGGGAAGAAGAGCTAAATGAACGCTCCGCGGCGCTCGCGGCCCGCGATGACGAACTGAGAACATTCCGCGGCGAACTCGACGGTCGCAAGACGGAGCTGACTACCTGGGCTGAATCCCTTGCAAAGCAGGCGGCGGAGTTGCAGGAGTGGCAAGGCAAGCTGGAGACCAACGCCGGACAAATCCAGCAACAGTCCGTGAGCCTGGACAAGCGGGAAAGCGCGATCCGGCGCCGCGTCTCCGAGTTGGCGGCGCAGGAGCGAGAAATCACCGCCCGCCGCAAGCCGAACGGAGGCTCCCCATCGTCGTTCCGCGGCGGCGAATAAACCGACAGGCCCTAAAACACTGATAACTCTGAACTCACAACTCTCTTCCTGCTATACTGCCGGCGAGCAGAGGATTTGCACCGATGGGTCAGATTCGTGTTTTGTCGGGCACACTGATCAGCCGGATCGCCGCCGGCGAGTGCATCGAGCGTCCGGCCAGCGTCGTCAAGGAGCTGGTCGAGAACGCGCTCGACGCCGGGGCCGGGCGGGTCGAGATCACCATCCTCGACGGCGGGCGGGGATTGATCCAGGTCGCCGACGATGGCCGCGGGATGGACGCCGACGATTTGGCCCTGAGCGTCCGGCAGCACGCCACCAGCAAGATCCGCGACGACGAGGACCTCTTCAACATCCAAACGATGGGCTTTCGCGGCGAGGCCCTGGCCAGCATCGGGGCCGTCGCGCGGCTCAAGATCAGTTCGCGCCGACAAGATGAAGATGTCGGGCACGAGTTGCAGGTCGAAGGCGGCGAGGTCAGTGAACCCAAGCCGTGTGCCGCCCCGCCGGGGACGACCGTCGCGGCTCGCGACCTGTTCTACGCCGTCCCGGCCCGGCGGAAGTTCCTGCGGACGAACCAGACCGAGATGGGGCACATCACGGAGCAGTTGGCCCGGATCGCGCTGGCCCATCCGGAGGTCGCGTTCACGCTCAAGCATCAGAACCGCGTTACACACCGGCTCGAAGCCGCCGACGACCGCCGGCAACGCATCGCTGATTTCTATGGGGCGGAGCTGGCCGAGGTGTTGCTGCCGATTCGTCGTGAGGGCGGCGGGGTGCTGATTGAGGGGCTCGTCGCGCCGCCGGCCGAGAGCCGTGGGTCGAGCAAGTGGGAGTACGTCTTCCTCAACGGGCGCTACGTGCGGGACCGCTTCGTGTCGCACGCCGTCAAGGAGGCTTATCGCAGCCTGATCGATTCGGCCCGCTATCCGGTCGTGTTCCTGTTCATCACGATCGATCCCGCGGCGGTGGACGTCAACGTGCATCCGACCAAGATCGAAGTCCGCTGGCAGGATTCAAACTACGTGCATGGGCAGGTGCTGGCGGCCTTGCGCGAGAAGTTCCTGGGCAGCAATCTCGATCACGCATTGAAGACCACGCACGACAACGATGCGTATCGCGAGCGCGTCCGCGATGCGATGGTGGATTTCTTCACAAACGCGCGGCCGGGCGAGCCAAGGAACCGTGGGATCGAGGGACCAATCGGCCCAAGGGCCGCAGAGGCAACGACTCAGAGCGAAACGGCCTTCGCGCGGCAGTCGCCTTTAACCGCCACACAGGGCGCCGCGTCTGTCATGTCCTCGGCGGCGGCGGAACAACACCTCACGCCCCCCTCGACACAAGCACCACCCGCCGGCACCAAACATCCGGCCGCCGAGGCGGGGACGGAGTTGCCGACCTGGGCTGATTCAGCGGCTACCCCCGCCGCGCGGGCGATTCAGATTCACAACGCGTACCTGGTCGTTGAGACCGGCGAGGGTCTGATGATCGTCGATCAGCACGCTCTGCACGAGCGCATCCTCTACGAGGAGCTTCGCCGGCGTGTGACGGAGAGCAAGCTCGAAGCCCAACGGCTGTTGCTGCCGGAGGTCGTGCAGGTGCCGGCGGACCGGCTGGAAGCGCTCGAGACGCACGCCGACCTGCTCGCTCGGCTCGGGATCGAGCTCACGCCGGCCGGGCCGCACAGCGTGGCCTTGCAGGCGTTCCCCACGCTGCTGCTGGAACGAGTCGAGCAGGGGCGGTTCGTACGCGATCTGCTCGATCTGCTGGCTGAACAGGGCACTCGCCCCGACGCCGAAGCGCTCGTGCACGACATTCTCGACATGATGGCCTGCAAGGCGGCGGTCAAAGCCGGCGATCCGCTGACGGACCAGGAAATCGAGGCTCTCCTGCAACGCCGCGAACTTGCCGAACGTAGCAGCCACTGCCCGCACGGGCGGCCGACGACGCTCCGGCTATCGCTCAAAGACCTGGAACGCCAGTTTCATCGGCGATAGATTGTGCAGTTGAGCAAGCAGTTCCGCACGGAAATGTAGCGGCCGGGCCCCGTACCGGCCGACCCACCGGCTGGAAGCCGGTG
>JAGMDK010000011.1 GCA_023128695.1 Phycisphaerae bacterium | reverse complement strand
GCAGGAGCCTCGCCCTCCCGCGCGGGACACTCACACGCTGAGTGCCCTATCCCGCTCCTTCTGCCTGTGTATCAATGCACATCGACCGGCCGGTTTCAAGCGTCAACCTCCAGGAAAAAGAGCCTTGAGGGTCAGGAATCTCTCCTTCCTGTCTATACAGTGACGAACAGATTGGCTCGGTCAGGCCCCCCGGCTTCAATCCTTCGATCGAAGCAAAAGTCGAACGAGGCCCATCACAAAAACCAGCACATAACAGGAGATGATATCATGAGATACCTGACTAACACATTGCGAATTGTAGTCCTGGCCGTCGCGGCGTCGGCACTGCTGCCCAACGCCGCCCTGGGACAACCAACCACGCGCGCCAGCATCGATTCCTTCGGCGTCGAGGGTAACAACCACAGCTACTCAGCTTCAATATCAGCAACGGGGGATTACGTCGCTTTCGACAGTCTAGCCAACAACCTCGTGCCGGGCGACACGAACGGCTTTGCGGACGTCTTCGTCCGGGATTGCCTCGCGGGCCAGACCCGGCTGATCAGCATCGATTCCGCCAGCATCCAGGGCAACGGACCCAGCGAGAGCGCCGCGATCTCCGAAGATGGGCACTACGCCGCATTTGGCAATTGGGCCAGCAACCTGGTGCTCGGCGACACGAACGGCTGCGGGGACATTTTCGTCCGCGATCTGAAGTACTGCCTCGGCGACTCCAACTGCGACGGCCGGATCGATTGGCGCGACATCGATTTCTTCGTCGCCGGCATGAATAACAATGTTACCGGGTGGCAGAACATGTTCCTGCCGCTGGCGCCGACGTGCCCCTACGCGAACAACGACGTCAACCAGGACGGCAATACCAATTGGCGTGACATCGACCCGTTCGTCGCGCTGATGGGTACAACTTGCCCATAGCGGCGGTCGACGTGTTTTGGTAAGCGTTCAGCGTTCAGCGATCAGCTGAAAGACGAGCGCTGGTGGCCAAATGTCACAAATAACGTGTTATTGAGAGCCTCGCGGGGCTATGACCAAGGCTAGGTACCTGCTCACCTAACATCGCAAATGGCTGACCGCTGAAAGCTGATTGCTGAAAGCTTGCTGCAAATGGCTGAACTGTTACGTGTTTTGTAAAACGTAATCCGACCAGTGTGCGTGCCACCCGTCGCGGGCTATACTACTTGCTCAGGTGCCAAGATTGAGGACGTCGGGAATGGACTTTGAGGGCTTGCTTCGCTTTGCCGTTCAGCACGACGCTGGCCGCGCCGTTGCTGGCGGCAGATTATTGCCGTGTTCCACACTAGTGCATCGTCACGCTTTGGCTTTCGGGCCGCGTTGTGTGTGCCACTGCTCTTGAGCAGTGTCTTCTTGGGCCGACAATGGCCCTGGCACTGCTCAAGAGCAGTGGCACACGCGCTGTGCTGCCCGAAAACTAGAGCGTGACACAGTACTAGGCGCCTGTCCACCTAACATCGTTAATAGCCGCTTGCTGACTGCTGAAAGCTTGCTACAAACGGCGGTACCGCAATATTTGTTTTACGGTTTCCTAGAAAGGTGACAGTAACACTATGACCGATCGACAGCCTATCCCCATGACCGCCCCCGCTGGTGTATATCGTCAACGGCGAGCACGATTGGCCGCGACCTTAAAACGACCGCTGGTAATCTTCGCCGGCCATGCGCCGGCTCGGAACTATCTGAAGAACCCACACGTGTTCCGCGCGGGCAGCTCATACAGATACTTCGGCGGCCCGCCGCTGGAGAACGCCGCCTTGTTGATCGAGTCCAACAGTGACGGCGACTCAGGCTGTGTGCTGTTCCGCCCGCCCGCCGGCCCAAGCACTGCGTTGTGGGTCGGGGAAGTTGCCGTCGATGAGGACCTCGCGGCCGCGGCCGGGTTGCGTCGTGACGCGCTGGCCGATGCGGACCAACTTGAGACGCGAATCGCTGGGCGTGACGCCGGCTATGTAACGCCGCCCTTTACCGATACCCTGGCGTGGATCGATCGTCTGGGGTTGCAACCCTCCAACGAAGACGAGCTGTTGGCGATCATCAATCTCCGTCTGTGCAAGGACGAGCACGAGCTGGCCGCCATGCGGCGGTCGGCCGAGATCACGATGGAAGCCCACCGGGCCGCGCTGGCGGCCACTAAGCCTGGTCGCCGCGAGGCCGACGTGGCCGCGGCTTTCCACGCCGTTCTCGTGGCCCGCCAGTGCGAGGTTTCGTTCAACCCGATCATCACGATCCGCGGCGAAGTGCTGCACGGCCTTGGGCATTCAAACGTCATGTCCGAAGGCGACCTGCTGCTGGTGGACGCCGGGGCCGAGGAGCCGAGCGGATACGCCAGCGACATCACGCGCACGTTTCCGGTCGGCGGCAAGTGGACGCCGATCCAGCGGCACCTGTACGAGACGACGCTGCGGACCCTGAACGAAGCGACCGCCGCCTGCGTTCCCGGCCGGCGGTTCCGCGACATCCACGACCTGGCCGCCCGCGTGATCTGCGCGGGATTGGTCGAGGCCGAACTGCTCCGCGGTGATCCGGCCGAGCTCGCGGCACGCACCGCCCACGCCCTGTTCTTCCCCCACGGCCTCGGGCACCTGATCGGGATGGACGCCCACGACATGGAGGACTTCGGCGACCTGGCCGGTTATGCACCCGGCCGCAAGCGTCGCCCCGAATTCGGCAACGCGTACCTCAGGCTGGACCGCGATCTCGAGCCGGGAATGTGCATCACGATCGAGCCGGGCATCTACATGGTTCCCGCCATCTGGAAGCGCGCGGAGCTGGTCACACCGCTGGCGGACGTAGTGAATCGCCCCAAGGTAGACGCGCTCCTGAAGGCCCACTTCGGCGGCATCCGCATCGAGAACACGATCTGCATCCGCGCC
Source organism: Phycisphaerae bacterium (assembly GCA_023128695.1). GTDB lineage: Bacteria > Planctomycetota > Phycisphaerae > UBA1845 > Fen-1342 > JAGMDK01. Next base: position 17,065 of record JAGMDK010000011.1, on the reverse strand, counting down.
GCCGGCGGGCCGGAAGTTCTGTCAGCGGCATTGCTCACCGACGCGGATGAGGTGTCCGCGTGTGTGGGTGTGAGTGTGGATCAATGAAGAGCCGCGGGCCTGAAGCCCGCGCGGCCTCACGATCACCGAACTGGCGCAAGATTGCGCACGGTCATTTAGTCTCATTGTACAGTCGCGGAGATAGGTGAAACACGCGATGGACTGGATCATCCGTCTATTCTTCGAATCCACCGGGACGCTGGCCGCCCTGCTGGGCACGGTGCTGTTCGTGTTGCTGGTTTACTGGCGGCGGAGCGGCCGTCCGCGTCCACTGCTGATCGGCCTGGGCCTCGCCGTTATGCTGTTGGCGGTCCAGGCCCTCGTCGTCACGCAGCGTGAGCACGCCGCCCGCACCCTCGCTGCCATCGAAGCGGACCTCCTGAAGTCCCGGACCGAGGCCCTCGCGGCGGCCCTGGCCGCGGACTTCAGGATCGACGAAGTGGACCGGACCGCTTTCCTGGCAACCGTCCAGGCAACCTTGATCGAGATCGACTTCCGCCAAATCAAGCGCACGCGGCTGGCGCTCACGGAGTCCGCCGCGGACCGCTTCGTCGTCAGCGCCAACTACCTCACAAACCACGCCGGCGGCCAGTGGCCGAGCCCGCACCGCACACGTTGGTCGTTCACCTTCACACGCACCGCCGAGGGCTGGAAGATCAGCCACCTCCGCTGCGACGAGATCGACAGCATCAAGAACCCCGACTGGCTGGGCCACCGCCCGTAGAAAGTGAAGGCGCGTCCGGGGCGCACTCCACCCATCTAATTATTCCGCTCCCGGTCGGGCGACCGAAGAAGAAAAACGTCCAGAAAGGAAGATGGAAATAGGGTCGCGGTAGGGACGCCGGTTGCCCGGCGCCCCCCGCACAGATCCGTACGTGAGGAACTACCTCATACGGCTCCTACCTCGGGTGCTGGCGCAGAAGCGTATACTGCCTGCCGCTTCTCGCACACGCAACAGACCGTTCGACACGCCGGCCCGGCACTGGGTCCGGGGCGTGGCCGACTGTTGCATGTTCCCCTTGGTCAGCCCCCTTCCCTCCACCTCCTCCGCCGAAGACGCCGCGGCGCCCGCTTTGTTCGGAGGCTTCATCGGTACTATGGGGCTGTCCGACTTCCCGCCCGCGTACGTGCCGGACGTATGGCCGCTGGCCTTTTCCGGCCGACCAGCCGATCCTTCGGACCCAACCGGCCAAGCGTCTTGAGTGTGGCGGTCTTGAACAGACGGATTCCAAAGAACGCCTGTCGGTTTTGCATCTGCCAGAAGAGCCCGTAACTCCAGAAGCCACGATCCAGCAGCAACAGATCGTTGGGCAGCAGGAATTCGATCAGCCGCGATGCCAGCGTCTTCTCCCCCACGTGATTCGGGGCCAACTCGTATCGGTATGGAATACGAGCCAGCGGAAACTGCAGCATGACCAGGCGGGCTTGCGGAGCTCGCTTGCCCTTGCCGTTGTTGGCGGTGCCGAAATAGGTCGCCAGCCGTTTCCAGCCCGGCAGGGTGATGCTGGTGCCGTCCAAGGCCAGCAAACGAAACCCCCGCCAGCGAAGCCCTTGGCCATGGGCCGCCTCGAACCGTTCGCCCAGTAAGGTGAACAGCGCCCGCCAGTAATCGAGCGATAGAACTCGCCGGGCCTTGGTAAACGCTTCCTCGCTGACGACGGTGCCATCCCTGCGGCGCGGGTCGTGTTTCGAACGCCGCGGCGTGCCCTTCCGGCGTTTGGCATTGCCGCGTTCCTTGCCCAGCGGCGTCCCCGCGAACCCTTCGGTGTCTGCCAGCAGCTTGAGTGTCAACGTCAACACATCGGCGAAACTCCTGGAGGCGTGCAACGCCGCCGCCGCCGCCAACCAGGCTAGGTTGACCACATACAACGGCCCTTTGCCGATCCTGACCCCTGCCTCGGCCGCCGCCGTCGTCAGCAGTTCCGGCGACAACCACTTGGTAAAAGCCTGCAAATCGTGTTGACGGATCTGATCCCATACGATACGCCTGTGTTCGTCCGTGAACATTACTGAGTCCTCCTGACTAAGTCTCGCTCTGCACAAAACTTAGATCAGTGAGGACTCACTTCTGTCAAGGCCAAGGTTAGTACCATTGCGCACAGCGGACCCTACCCAGCTTCGCCACGTGAGAGCATGCCACGCTCCACCGTGCCGCGGGATTACCGCCGATGGCGCAGCAGCCGCGCCGCGGGATTACCGCCGGCGGCGCAGCAGGACCAGCCCGCCGACGGCGAGCAAGGCCAGTGAGCCAGGTTCGGGCGTCAGGGCCAGACTGTAATAGTGGCCCCCGGCGATGGCCAGAAAGTCGTTGCCGGCGGGCACGTTGCACTGGCCCTGGTTGTTCTGGCCCCAGCCGACGAGCGAGCCGTCGGCCTTGAGGGCCAGGCCGTACATGAAGCCCGCGTCGATGGCCAGAAAGTCGTTGCCGGCGGGCACGTTGCACGGGCCATATTCGTTGAAGCCCCAGGCGACGAGCGAGCCGTCGGCCTTGAGGGCTAGACTGTAGCGGTACGCCGCGGCGATGGCCAGAAAGTCGTTGCCGGCGGGCACGTTGCACTGGCCATCCGCGTTCCCGCCCCAGGCGACGAGCGAGCCGTCGTCTTTGAGGGCCAGATTGTGCTCGCAGCCCGCGGCGATGGCTGCAAAGTCGTTGCCGGCGGGCACGTCGGTCTGGCCATGGTTGTTGTAGCCCCAGCCGACGAGCGAGCCGTCGGCCTTGAGGGCCAGACCGTGATGGTCGCCCCCGGCGATGGCCGCAAAGTCGTTGCCGGCGGGCACGTTGCACTGGCCATAGACGTTCTGGCCCCAGGCGTCGAGCGAGCCGTCGTCTTTAAGGGCCAGACCGTAATAGCCGCCCCCGGCGATGGCAGCAAAGTCGTTGCCGGCGGGCACGTCGCACTCGCCATAGGTGTTCTGGCCCCAGGCGAAGATCTCGCCGCCGAAGGCCGGGACGCTCGCCAGAACCACCACGCTCGCCACGGCGAGCACACTCAGAATTGTCTTGTGAAACCTCATCTTTTGCTCCTCCTGTTCGAGAAAACCTCCAAAGAAACCCTCCAGCGGACACGCGCCGCTGGTGCTCAATATCTCTTCATCTCGGGTCCGTGACCCGGCGGCGGGTGCCATGCTCCACGCTTACGTGGGCATGCTTCGGCGCGCGCAAGCCCTGCGCGCTTCGTACAAGCCCTTTGCGCGCTGCCGACAAGCGTTCTGCGCGGGCTCGACAAGCCTCCTGCGCGCGGCGCGCAGTAGCTTGGTGCGCGGCGTTCGACATCAGCTTGATGGGCGGTTCCGACATCAGATTGGATACCGATTCAGGCTTGTCGGGTCCAATAAACGTCATATTCCATCCACCCGAGACGCTAAGTTCTTGCTGTGCAATCCGTTACGGCTGCACCAGTTACCGGGGCACCGGCTCCTCCGGCTCGACCTCCCTTCACACGGTCAGCACCGAATCGAGGCGGCCGATCCGCAGGTCGGTGCCGCCGCGGATGCGGGCGCGGACCTCCACGTAGTACGTGCCCGCCAGCAGGCCCGCCGGGACCAGAAACACGAGCTGCGAGGGCTTGTTCTTCTGGACCGTGGCGACCTTCGTTTCGCCGCCGGCGGTGGCGACGAAGTAGATGCCCTCGTCGGCCTGCGTGGCGTCGTATTTCAGCCGGCTGCCCGAGAGCTGGCCGATGTTCCCCGGCGTGACCTGGTCATTCGTGGTGTCCGAGCCCACGTCGCGATACTCCAGCGGGTTCGGCGAGGGTTTCACCGCCTCGTCCTTGACCACGCTGGCGGTGTCGCGGACCGTCTGGCGGACGCGGCTGCCGGGGTTGGCGCCCACGTCCACGCTGTGGCGGGCCGGGTCGAACGTGTCGGTGGCGCCGTTGAATATGCCGCGGACGCGTGGGAAAAGCTCGACCAGCCCGCCGAAGTTGACGCGCATGCCGTCCAGCAGCATCGACTCGCAGGCGCCGATGGCGTCCTCCATCACCGCCAGGATGTCCGCCCGCGTGGTGGTCGAGCCGCGCTCGATCATGCGGCGGATCAGGGTGTCGAGGTCAGCCGTGTCGGTCATCTGGACGCTGGCCGCGTAGTCGTCCGGGTCGGCGGTGACGTTGTTCTCGAAGAGGGCGTAGTGGATGGGCATCGGCTCGCTCCGTAAAGCAGATTCGGACTTTCAGTATACCGTTTGCGGGCGGCGGGGACAACAGGGGCGAAGCCCTGAATCTCTCGATCCCTTGATCCCTACGTCCGCCACGGGGGGCGGACGCTACAGGCTGAACCCTGAAGCCTGAACCCTCCGTCTCGGATTCGCGGCCGAGACGCCCACGCTGCCCACCAGTTCATGGGCTGCTGACAGGCGAGACGCCTGTCCTACCCGCGGGCACCACTACTCCCTGCACTACACGTCCGGCTACGGAACGTACGGGGCCGAGTACCGCATCGGTTGCCAGAGGGTAGCGCGGGCATCCTGCCCGCGAATCTGCCAACGCCAACGCATGTTGGTCGTAGATTGACCGGCAAGATGCCGGTCCCACCCTACTCGGCTACTGGCCCTTGACGCGCGGCTCAGGCAAAAAGAGCAAGCCGTTTGGGAGGGAAGCTGCGAATCATCTGGTCGATGACTTTGCGGCGTGTGCGGCCGTTCTTGAGCATGTGCTCCTTTTGCCTGGCTTGGTCCAGCGTCTGGCACTCCTCGAAATACACAAGCTCGACCGGCAAACGGGGCTTCGTCGAGCGTACGCGGCCCCGCCGGTGCTCGGCCAGACGTTGGGCCAAGTCGCTCGTGCTGCCGTAGTAGTAGCGATCGTCTCGACAGCGAAGGATGTACACGTACGCGGGCATTACCTGCGCAGCATACGGCACGAGCGACGCCGCGTGTCAAGGGCTGGTATCACGAGTGGGGCCCCGGCTACGACGACGAATGGACCGAGTACGCCGACACGTGCGAGACGTGGCCGGATTGACCGGCTGGAAGCCGGTCCCACAGGGGGAGGAATGCACCGATCCGTGCCAGCACGTGTAGCGTCCGGGCTCCGTACCGGACGTCTTCCGCCACATGATGAGCATGAAGTACGCGTGGAGCATGTACCACGGCGTGGAGCCGACCTCCTGCAAAAAGATGTGGGCGCGCACGACGGTCTGCGACGGCTACGGCGACGACATCTACGCCTCGCCGGGCTGCGGCTACCACCGCACTGAACGCGGCTGCTACGAGTGGGACTGGCAAACGCAGGGCTGGGTGGTCAGCCCGAACAAGGGCTACGGCTGCCGGCTGTGGCACCGGCATCCTGCCGGTGAATTGGGCTACAGCTACTACGCAGTTCACAGGCTGGAAGCCTGTGCCACAGGACGAGTGCAACAGCGGCTGGGACGACGACCACGGCGGGCAGTTCAAGAAGAACCGCCTGGACCACGTCTGGCACCCCGGCCTGTACATGAAAGCCACCGGCCCGCCGGGTAATGAGTTCAGCGGCAACTGCCTGGGCGACATGTTCGGCTGCGGCGAGACGTATCCGCTCGGGCCCGACAACGGCCTCTGGTTCCACGAGGTAACGGGCATTTACTGGCGCGGCCTGGTCCCCTCGTGGTTCAGCGGGTGCAGCGGGATGCCCGGTTGCGGCCCCGATTGCCCGTGGACGCTGGAGGAGGTCCAGGCATTGCCGCCGGCGATCCCCGGCTACGGCCACCACGACGCGGGCGGGGACCCGCTCTGCAACGTCTACTACCACGCGGAAACGGGCTGCTTCTCGTCGTATCAGGGCCAGGGCGGCTGCGACGGGCACATCTGCCATTGCTCGTTGGGCGACTTCCCGGCGTGCAAGGGCGAGGCCGCCTGGGTCGCGGTCGGTCTCAACCTCGACGGGTTGGGCCGGCCGTACCGCAACTTCCCCGGCCGCAATGGTGATCTCGAGCCGTACGAAGGCCGCGGCGTGCCACGCTTGCTGGACTACGACCTGACCAAGGACCCAGCCACATGGATGCACGATTGCCCGTGCGAAACGTGGACAGGAGCGGGCACGTGTGTGATGTGAAAAACGCCGGAGGCTGGAGACCGAAGGCCGGAGGATTCCATGACTGAGCAGATGTTCGACAACGTAGCCCTGAAGCCTGAGGCCTGTGGCCTGTGGCCCGACTTCGTCGAGCTGTCGCCCGACGGACCCGGAGCGCCGGGGTGGGAATACCTGCGGCGCCGCGGGCTCTCGCACGACCAGCTCGCCCAGGCGACTGGGCGCTACCGGCTCTGCTATGACGTCGAAGGCCGTCGCGTCATCTACCCGCACTACGCGTGCGGGATCGTGGTCGGTTGGACCAGTCGCGTGATCGATCCGACGACGTTCAAGCGGTATTGCAGTTTCCCGGTCGACCAGGCCCAGCGTTTCGTGCTGTACGACGCCGACCGGGTATGCCGCCCCGGTCCCTGCGTGTTCGTCTGCGAAGGTCCGCTCGACGCCATCTGCGTCTGGCTCGCGGGTCAGCGCATTGGCGCCGCCAGCACCGCGCTATTCGGCGCGTGGGCCTCGCCGATCCAGTACGCCTGCCTGCTGGGATTGCGGCAACTGTACGACCGCGTGTACATCCTGCTCGACGCGGATGCATACACGCGCGGCCTGAGCTTGGCGACACAGATCGACGCCGGCGTCATCGACATCGGGCAGGAGTACGACGACCCGTCCGCCATGGGCGTCGATGAGCTGCGTCGTCTGGTCGAGTTGGCCGCGCAGTCGTCGGAACAGCGCATCTCGTGGCCGATGGCTCGTGCCAGGCTACAGGCCTCAGACGTCGGGCCACAGGGCCGCGGCAGCGAGGTCAGTTACGGAACACCAATCCTGAAGCCTGAGGCCCGAAGCCCGGAGCCTGACCAATGCCGGTGATCTCGATCAACATCGGTCCAAAGCGCGTGCACCTGACCGCGTACTGCCCCGACGACGAGCTCGGCCTCCTGGCTTGCGACTACGTCCTGGCCCGCGCCGCCGAGCTGCTGGATGGCACTCACGAGAATAACTTGTGGGCGTATCTCATCGAGAAGGACGAAGGGTACGCCGAACTGAAACGGCTGATCGACGCCGGCTGGCGACTCCCCAAGAACGGCGACGACACGGTGGATCCACGGAACATCAAGGCGGAGACACGAATCATCCGCCATCTGCTGCGCGAACAACTGGAACAATGCGGCCAACAACAGGCCGCCGGAGAGCAAGGAGGCTCTGAGCAATGACAAGCATCTATGAGATTGCGGGCTGGTCGGACATCGGCTCATTCCTGATCTGGACGCTGGCGGTCTGTACGCTGGCGAAAGCCCTCTTCGGCTCGCTGCCGGCAGCCGAGCTTCAATACCGCCTGTCGCTGCGCGACATACCGCGACGACAACGAATCAACCGCCTGAACTGGGAGATCAACAACCGCACGAAGTGGAACGGGGATGTCGCCCGCGGCTCGCCCCACGCGGCCAAGCAGCCGCTTTCTGACGCCGAGCTCGAGTCCCGCCGCCGCGAACTCCAGCGCCTGACGCGCAACTCCTTCCGCTGTCGGGCGTCTATCCGCAAGCGGCGTCAAACCAACGGGATAGCGTTCGGAATCGAGGAGCCTGCCCCGGCTGTGGACGCTGAACCAGACGAACGGGATCGGTTGCGCTTCCCGCCGGCAGACAGTCGGAATTGAAATTGGAATAATTTGACTTGATTTTTTAATGAGTGCTGCGCATGCTACGCGGGCAGGAGATAATCGATGACACAGGAACAACTCGTTGCCGCTCTCAAGCCCCATTTCCCCGTCATTACCAGCCTGATCCGCGCCGCCGCAGAGGAGTTCGAGTCGTTCAACATCCCGACCGATCGACGTCCGGTAGTAGACGGCGCCCCCTCTGGCATCATGATCTACCACCTCATCTGGGACCGCCTGGAACGGCACTTTGGCTTCAAGAGTGCGATTCGCGTTACGGAGAGCGAGGGCCTGAAGTTCCTGTTCTTCGAAAAACTGGGCGTCAGCGTCCGTGTGAACAAGCTGAATGCCGTGAGCTTCAACGGCTCCGTTTCGAGGACCCCGGGCAAGCTGCACGCCCATCCGCAGTTGTTCTTTTCGTTTTACGACCAGCCGCCGGGTCACCTGATTTTCGGATACACGGCGCGCCTGAACGAGCAGGGAGTCGCTGTGCTAGACCGCGTCCTGCTCACGCTGGAGGGCGAGGACGGGGTTCAGTGGTGGACATACGTCGACGTCGACGGTCAGGCCGACGCGCCCGTCGAGCCGGCTCCAGGCCCGACGCCGCCGGTCGTGCGGCCGAAGGCGCTGCCGGAGGAGTCGAAGAAGGTCAATGGGGAAGCTGAAGCTGGATAACGAACTCTATGAAAGTCAATCCGCGGATGCTGGTGCTAGCGCGGGAGTCACGCGGACTGAGTCAGGCGGAGCTGGCGGCCGCAATCGAAGTCAGTCAGGGCAAGATATCGAAGTACGAGAATGGTCTTCTCGAACTATCTGATGACGACTTGACGCGGATTGCTGCCGTTCTCGACTACGAGCCCGCGTTTTTCTCCGAGACCGATCAGGTTTACGGTCTCGGTACAAGTCTACTCTTCAACCGCAAGCGTAAGACGGCGCCTGTGCATGTTCAACGGCGAATCATCGCCCAGGTCAACGTTGTGCGAATGCAGATAGAGCGGTTGCTGCGTGGGGCAGAAGTGGCCGTCGAGAACCGCTTCGAGAGACTCGACATTGATCGATTCGACGGTGACGCTGAGGCAGTCGCGCGACACACGCGGTCTGCGTGGCGCCTTCCTCCAGGGCCCATCGCGAACCTCACGGCGGCCATCGAAAGCGCCGGCGGCATTGTCGCAGTTTGCGACTTCAGCACAGACCGCATCGACGCGGCGCACATGTGGCTCGACGGCTTTCCGCCGATGTTCTTCATGAATGCACAAGTGCCCGGTGATCGGCACAGATTCAGCCTCGCGCACGAAGTCGGGCACGCAATTATGCATAACTTGCCGTCGGATGACGTGGAAGCTGAAGCCGATCGCTTCGCGAGTGAATTCTTGATGCCTGCCGACGAGATCGGCCCCCAGCTCATTGGCTTGACGATCCAGCGCGCCGCGCAGTTGAAGATGCAGTGGAAGGTGTCGATGCAGGCGATCATTGTACGCGCGTGGCATCTCCGGCGGATTACAGAACAGCGCTATCGAAGCCTCTACACGCAGATTAGCGTGCACGGTTACCGGCGGAATGAGCCGTTTCCAATCCCGTTTGAACAGCCCACGGTGCTCGCACAATTGATCAAGGTTCACCAGGAGCACCACGGCTACTCAGAGGAGGACATGGGGCGTCTCCTCTTCACGCACGCACCTGTGTTTTTCGGCGAGGATGGCGCAGTGCCGGTCCGACCATACCGCGTCCTCCGACTGGAGGATTACCCGGCGTCAGAATCCGACTGAGCGTACATGGGTCGATCCGTCCGGCGCGACGTTGGGCCAATCTTGCCGATGCCGCGGGTCGAAGGCCCTCGCGTCAGCTATGCCGCACGTGAGCAATTGACAGGAGCCTGGAACAACTATCAAATACCGCGCGTCAGGGCGTCCGGTTCGTTCCGAGCGAGACAGGCCAATCATGCAGCGTCGACTCGACAACGTGATGACGATTGAGGAACTCGCCAAGTACCTCAAGATTCCAAAGTCCACGCTGTACAAGCTTGCGCAGGAGGGCAAAGTGCCGGGGCAGAAGGTCGGGCGCCATTGGCGCTTTCACAGGGAGGCGGTCGACAAGTGGCTGACCGAGCGCCCCGATAAACGGTCGTAGGCGGAGCAGCGCGGAACGATGGCGACGAGCGAACATCCAATCGGGCAGCGCATTCTTCTGCCGGGACACTTCCCTGAGCCCGTGGTCCTCGAATCCGTTCGCTCTCTCGGCGCGGGTTTCGAGTGCCGAGTGCGTCTTCCCGACGGCACGCCGGACGAGGCGATCCTCTCTCGGGAGGAAACAGAGGAGATCTTTGGTAGAACCGTCGGCGGCGACGCGAAGCTGACGACGGGAGACTCGGAGCGCGTCCGGCTGCTCGTCGAGTCTGCCAGAATCCGGCTGGCTTACGCTCATGACAAGCAGTTCGCGGTAAGTCTGTCCGGCATCCGCACGCTCCCACACCAGATCGAGGCCGTATACATCCGGATGCTGCCACAACCGCGGCTGAGATACCTGCTCGCGGACGACCCCGGTGCGGGCAAGACCATTATGGCCGGTCTCTTAATCAAGGAGATGAAGCTCCGTCAGGCGATCGAGCGCATCCTCATTCTCTGTCCGGCGCCGCTGACGATTCAGTGGCAGGACGAGCTTCTCCGTTGGTTCGGTGAGCCGTTCGACATCATCTTCTCCGCCGTCGATCAGCAGCAGGTCGTGAATCCGTGGCAGCGTTTGAACCAGGTCGTTGCTTCTCTGGACTACGCGAAGCAGGACGACGTCCGCGAGCGCGTCTGGCAGCAACGCTGGGACATGGTCGTGATCGACGAGGCGCACAAGTGCAGCGCCTACACGAAGCGGTCCGCGTCGCGCGGCGACGAGCCCGACAAGACCAAACGCTATCAACTTGCCGAGCGCCTGACGTCGCAGGCCGATCACGTGCTCTTGCTCACGGCGACGCCGCACCACGGCGACGACGATCGTTTCGCGCACTTCGTTCGCCTGCTCGACCCGGACCTGTTCCCCGAACCGCATCGTCTTGCCGACCGGGCTGGCGAGATTCGCCGTGATATTCTGCGCCTAGGACCAAATTGCCCGTGGGCCCTGCGCCGGCTGAAGGAGGACCTGAAGGACATCCACGGCCGGCGGCTGTTTCCGGACCGCCACGCACACACGGTCACCTTCCGGCTGAATCGTGAGGAATACAACCTCTACAAGGCCGTTACGGCGTTCATCAACCGATTCCTTCCGCAGGCGACCGGCCGAAAGAAGGCGAGTGTAGCGCTCGCGCGCACGGTTTTTCAGCGCCGACTGGCCAGCTCGACGTACGCCATCTGCGAGTCCATTCGCCGACGTTTAGAGCGTCAGCAGAGTTTGCTTCAGGAGCTTGAGGAACTACCGCCACGACAACTCGCCAAACGCCTTGCTCTACTACAAGGGCAGATCGCCGATGCCGAGCAGGACGAGGACGATCTGGATGAGGACATCCGCGATCGGCTCGTGGACGAGATCACTGCGGCGGTCGAGCTGGACCAGCTTCGGACCGAGATTGCGGCTCTCCAGGATCTGCTGGCGCAGGCGAAGCGCGTCCGCGAACACGCCGGTGACTCAAAAGTCGAAGCCCTGAAGCAGTGCTTGGCAAAGGCGGAGTTCCATGAGCTGGCTGACGGCCGCGGCAAACTGCTCGTCTTCACGGAGCACCGCGACACGCTCGCGTACCTCTCCGAACATCTCCATCGGTGGGGCTACTCGACCTGCAACATCCACGGCGGCATGAACCCACGCTACCGTAAGCGAGCCCAGGAACAGTTCCGTACCGTGGCCCAGGTCTGTGTGGCAACCGAAGCGGCCGGAGAGGGAATCAATCTCCAGTTCTGCCATCTGATGATCAATTACGACCTGCCCTGGAACCCGACGCGGCTAGAGCAACGTCTGGGCCGCATTCACCGCATCGGCCAGGAGAGAGAATGTCACGCCTTCAACTTCGTGTCGAGCGATTCCGAGGAGGGGCAACCGATCATTGAGGGCCGCATCCTGCAAAGGCTGCTTGAGAAGCTGGACCAGATGCGCGAAGTTCTCGCCGACCGCGTATTCGACGTTATTGGCGAGGTGCTCTCGCTCAACGATGTGAACCTACCAGAGATGCTCCGCGAGGCCGCACACGACCCGCGCCGACTCGATGAGTACATCGACCGCATCGAGAAAATCGACCCGTCGCGTTTGCGGGCCTATGAGGAGGCCACCGGTGTGGCCCTGGCCCGCGCCAGCGTGGACTTCTCCACGTTCCAGCGGTCGAACGCCGAAGCCGAAGAACGCCGCCTCATGCCGAAGTACGTCGAGAAGCACTTCATCGAGGCAGCCAAGGAAGTCGGCCTGAAGGTCGAGCCGCGCGCTGACGGACTCTGGCGCGTCGAGCACGTGCTTGCCGACCTGCGTTCGGACCGGCTCAGCGCCGCCAGACGGCTGGGCAAACCTGAGACCACCTACCGCAAGATCACGTTCCACAAGGAGCACCTCGATCTCGACCAGCACCTCGACGCCGTGCTGCTCGGCCCCGGCCACCCGCTGTATGCGGCAGTCGATGAGCGGCTCAACGAGACCCTCGCCGCGCTAAGCGGCGGCGTTGCGTTCTTCGTCGATCCGATGGCCGAGGCGTATCGCCTCTACTTCTTCGAGATGGCGATCCGCGGGCAGAAGACGACCGGCGACCCGGACGCGCTCTTCGCCGAACTCATCGCCGTCCGCGAAAACCCGCAGGCGCCGCCGGCCGAGCGGTTCAGCGTCGTTCCGGCGGACGTGCTCATCGATCTGCCCGCGCACCCGAACCCGCCGGCCGAGATCGACCCGCTCGACCCAACGTCGGCGTCGGACTTTCTCAAGAGCACGTACCAAATGGAGGTGCGTGGTCGCTGCCAACGTGAGCGTCAACAGTTCGTGACCGTTTGCCACGACTACCTCGAGCGCTCGTTCGACGCTCGCGTCCGCGTCGCGCAGGATCGTGTGATGAACCTCCGCGCTCGGGAGGCCACGTCGCCCGAGGTCGCCATCGCTCGCCAACGCGCCGAGAACGACCTAGCGGACCTCCAGCGAACCCGCAAGGAACGCATGGAAGGCCTCGAACGGCTGAATCTCGCCCGCCACGGCCCCGTTCGGCACGTCGCCACGGCGATCGTCGTGCCGCCCGGCGCCGAGATCGCGGCGCAGCTTGCCGAAGACATCGATCCCGAGGTTCGGCGCCGGTCCGAACTCGCGGCGGAAGATATCGTCGTCGCGTACGAGGAGGCGCGCGGGTGGACCTGCGAGCGCGTCGGACACCTGAAGATCGGTTTCGACGTCCGCAGCCTCGGCGCTGCCGATCCGCAGACGGGCTACCGCGACCCGGTCGAAGGCATCCGCCGCATCGAGGTCAAGGGGCGAAAGCGCGGCCAGCCGATCCGCCTGACGACGAATGAGTGGTACAAAGCGACGCAGCTCGGCGACTCATACTGGCTCTACGTGGTTTGGGACCCGCTCGACGGGCCGAGCCCCGAGCCGCTGCGCATCCGGAACCCCGCGAAGCACTTAGACCACGCGAAGAAGGAGGTCGTTGCTGCACGCTACTATGACATTTCGGCGCAGGCCGTCGAGCAGGCAGCCAGTCACCAGGGGCTGTGATGGATCGAGACGAGCTCCACGAACTGCACTACATCACGCCGATCTGCAACATCCAGTCGATCTTGCAGCACGGCATCCTTTCGAATGCACGGGCAACGATCAGATCGAGGAGTGGCGCAAGAAGGCAGCCAAGTGCGCAGAGGTTCTCGTTCCGAACCGGGTCGAGCCTCGCTTCCTTCGCGGCGTCTACGTATCCTCCGACCAGGCGAGGGCCGACGTTTCGGCCCTGAACACTGGGTTGACGGTCATCGTCGACCGGCACCTGTTTTTCTCATAAAGGACGGACCGACATGATCACCGTACGAATCGGCGACATCTTCGAGTCCGACGCACAGACGCTCATCAACACTGTCAACTGCGTCGGTGTGATGGGCAAGGGAATCGCGCTCGAATTCAAGAACCGCTTCCCCGACATGTACGAGGAGTACGCGCAGCGCTGCAAGGAGGGTCGGGTTAAGCTGGGCGAGCCCTACTTGTATAGCCGGCTCACGCCCCCTTGTATTCTCAATTTCCCGACCAAGGATCACTGGCGCTCCGTCTCGCGCCTCCACGACATCGTCGCCGGCCTTCGATACCTCCAGGCACACTATCGCGAATGGGGCATCACCTCGCTCGCCGTACCTCCGCTGGGATGTGGTCACGGACAGCTCGAGTGGCGCATCGTCGGGCCAACGCTGTATCGCCATCTCAAGCAGCTTGAAATCTCCATAGACCTGTTTGCGCCGTTCGGCACGCCGCACGAAGAACTCAAACCGACCTTCCTCGATGCCGCGAAGGAAGCCGGCCCTGCTACATCCCGTCAAGCGCCGGAATACCGTGTACCGCCAGCGTGGGTTGCCTTGGTCGAGGTTCTGCGTCGCGTCGAGAGCGAGCCGTATCACCGGCCGGTTGGCCGCGTGACGTTCCAGAAGATCGCGTACTTCGCCACCGAATCCGGCATCCCGACGGGACTGCGGTACCGTCGCGGCAGTTTCGGCCCCTACGCCGCCGACGTGAAGCGTCACGTCACGGCCCTTGTCAACAACGGCCTCATTCGTGAGGAGCGGCTTGGCCGCATGTTCGCCGTCCGTGTCGGCCAGACCTTCGACGACGCCCGCCGCGCCTACGCCGATCAACTTGCGCAATGGCGGGATACCCTCGACAAGATCACCGATCTCTTCATGCGAATGAACACGCGGCAGGCGGAGGTGGCCGCCACGGTCCACTTCGCCGCCAATGAGCTAAAGAACCGCCGGGAGGCCCAACCGGAGGAATCCGTGATCCTACGTACGGTGATGGACTGGAAACAACGCCGCCGCCCTCCCCTTGAGGAGAAAGAAGTCGCGCTGACCATCCGAAACCTCAACATGCTGAGCTGGATCGGCGCTCGCGTGAGTCAGGACCTGCCTGTAAGTGAAGAGGACGTTCTGAATGTCTGACGACCGCCGACTCATCGAGGACTACCTCCCCATCCAGGCCATCAGCAAGGAGGCCTCGCGGGAGAAGAACATTCGCAAGGGGCACATCTCCACGCTGCATCTGTGGTGGGCGCGGCGGCCGCTGGTCGCGTGCCGGGCGGCGGTGTACGGGGCGCTGGTGCCGGCGTCGCAGTTCGTGCCGCGGAACGGTCCCGACAACAAGAAACAGAGCCTCGGACGGGCGAACGCCGCGAAGTTCTTGACCGAGCTGTGCAAGTACCCGGGCAGCCCGCGGATCATCGCCCAGGCCCAGGAGCACATCCTCGACGCACACGCCGAGCGGCTGATGGCCGAGCTGGCGGAGTGGCGAAGCAGGCACGAAGGCACGGAGGCACGAAGGCACGAAGGGGAGGGCGAGGCTCCGGCCGAGCCGCCCGCGTGGGTCAAGGAGTTCAACTGGCCGCTCGACCAGCAGCAGGTCACGCGCCACGATGTCGAGAAGGGCCGCGCGCCGCGGCCGCGCGTGCTGGACATGTTCGCCGGCGGCGGGGCCATCCCGCTCGAGGCGCTGCGGCTGGGCTGCGAGGCGTACGCGCTCGACCTCAACCCCGTCGCGCACATCATCCAGCTCTGCACGCTCGTCTACCCGCAGAAGTACGGCCAGCCCGACCCGTCGGCCCGCGGCATGACCGGCCCTCCCCTTCAGAACCCCGACCGTAAGGGAGTGGGCCAGTCGCCCGACGCGACCTCGGCCGACGTTCCGCGCTCCTGGGGCGGACTGGCCGAGGAGGTCCGCTATTGGGGCAATCGGGTGCTGGAAAAGGTCAAGGCCGAGATCGGCGACCTGTACCCGTTGATCCCTGACCCTGCCTACAAGGGCAAGGGCTCCGCCGCGCCGGACCCAGAGCTGTTTCAGACAGTCACGGAGAAAAAGTCTGTACCGCCCGGCTACCTGATGCCCGTTGCATATCTCTGGACGCGGACGATCAAGTGCAAGAACCCGGCTTGCGGCGCGACCGTGCCGCTAGTCAGGCAGACTTGGCTATGCAAGAAGAAGGGGCGATATGCCGCTCTCCGCATGATCGCCCCCAAGGGCGCTAAACGGGTCCGCTTCGAGGTCGTGGAGCACACCAAGGAGAGCGATTTCGACTTCGACCCCGCCGGGTTCTCCAAGGCCGGCAACGCGACCTGCCCGTTCTGCGGCGCGGTGGCGGACAACGACTATGTGAAAGTCGAGGGCCGCGAGGGACGCATGGCCGTGCAGCCGATGGCCGTGGTCTGCACCCGCCTGGACAAGCAGGGCAAGACCTACCTCGCCGCCGATGACGTGCCCCCGGAACTCCTGCCCGATGACAACGCCATCCGGGGCCGCATCGCCGACCTCTGCCAACGTACCGGCCTGACCGTGCCGGATGAGCCGATCATCAATGACGCCAAGAACGCCAACTTCTGCATTCTGTACGGTCTTGATCAGTTCTCGAAGCTGGCCACTCCCCGGCAGATGCTTTGCCTGCTCACCTTCGCCGCCGCCATCCGCCAGGTTCCCCAGGCCGTGACCGCCGCGCCGCAGCCATCAAGCACTCACCACGCAACGGCGTTGAGTTCGTATCTGGGCGTACTGTTGGACCGCATTGCCGACAAGGAAAGCGTTCTTACTCGTTGGGATAACACGCGTGAGAACGCCCAAGGCACATTCGGTCGCCAAGCGCTCCCAATGGTCTGGGACTTCGTTGAACCTGTTCCTCACGCCGACACTAGCGGTGGTGCAGATGGTGCGTTGAAGTGGATTGTCGCTGTCGCGGAGTCAGAATCTGATTCGGGCAGTCCATGTAATGTCTCCCGCGGCTCAGCTATGTCACAGCCCTACGCCGACGGGATTTTCGACGCGGTAATCACCGATCCGCCTTACTACGACAATGTGCCCTACGCGAACATCTCCGATTTCTTCTACGTCTGGCTCAAGCGGTCGGTCGGGCACCTGTACTCCGAGCATTTCAGCGGCTCAGGCACGCCCAAGAAGAAGGAGGCGGTGGCGGACGCGACCCGGCACGGTGGGGACAGGCGTAAAGCCGTATCCGCATACGAGGACATGATGGCCCAATCGCTCGCCGAGGCGAACCGCGTGCTCAAGTCCGGCGGGCAGTTGGCGGTTGTCTATGCCCACAAGACGACGCTGGGTTGGTCCACGCTGGTCGAAGCCATGCGGAAGGCCGGCTTCACCGTCACCGAGGCCTGGCCGCTGGACACCGAGATGAAATCGCGTTTGCGCGGCATGGACTCGGCCGCGTTGGCTTCCAGCATCTTCCTCGTCGCCCGCAAGC
>JAGMDK010000109.1 GCA_023128695.1 Phycisphaerae bacterium | reverse complement strand
GGTTCGAGTCCTACTCGGGGAGTTTCGATAACTCAAGCCTAATGCGTGACTTACGGATACCTGCCGGCGTCAGGCAGTGAGGTTCAGGAAGCCCGAAAAGTGGTCATTGACCACATTTCGAGCTCGAAAGGAGCCTCACGATGCCAAACAGGACCGCGCCACGCATCCCGTCGTATCGTCTGCACAAAACCTCAGGCCGAGCCGTGGTCCGTCTCAACGGTCAAGACATCTACCTCGGCAAGCACGGCACTCCCGAGAGCCACGCGAACTACAACCGCGTGATCTGCGAGTGGGCGAGCAACTTCCGGCAGCTCCCAAGCAAGGAGGGTGGCCCGCGTGCATCGGCGCTGACCGTGTAACCCGAGGAGCCGCAGGCTTCAGCCCGCGCGGCGCCTCGCACGGAGAGTTCTTTCGGAGAGCTTCTCATCCATGAAGGCGACCGAGTGCTGGAGGCGCAGGAGACAGCCGGTCATGAGGATCCCTGTGGCACCGGCGTCTCGCCGGTGAGAACCGGCGGACCGGTGGGGGTGGGTTCGGTGTCCGGCACGGTGATGTCCAAGGCGGCCCGTTCGGTGTCGTCGACGTCCGGGTGTGCCACTGCTCTTGAGCAGTGTTTTTTAGCGATCTCGGCGTACTCGGCGAAGTTTAGCACTGCTCAAGAGCAGTGGCACACGACCGGCCGACCAGGGCGCGGACGAGGGAGACGACGGCGACGCGGTCGGTGTTCTTCTGCTGGGTCGCGCTCTTGGCGGCCTGCTGCGCGGTGACATGGGCGCTGAGTGATGTGTGGCCCACGCGGTCTGCGCGGTCGTGACCGGCGTCAGGTCACCCGCCACGAGACCCAAATTGGCCAGGTTGGCAGTGGCGTAGGTGACGAAGTTATCCAGCCAGGCGTTGAACGCGGCATCGCCGCCGGGGATGTAGTCGGCCATCTGAGGGACTCCTTTGCATTACTGGGGGCGCCACCGCGCCCCCGGGTCCGGTCAAATCCAGCCGATCGGGATGATACGACCGGGCCGGGGAGCAGGCAAGGGACGATTTCGAGTAGCGGACCGTTTCTTGTATGCAAAAGGCAGCGTGAGGCTAATGACTGCCGTCCAAAAAGCGACGAACCCTCTGGGCAAGCTGGTCGGCCTTCTTCGGGGCGATCTGGCATTCCCAAATCGTTAGAACGGACCAGCCCAGCCGCCTGAGTTTGCGCCGATGCTTCACGTCTCGGCTCTTATTCGACTCAAGCTTTTCCTTCCAAAAGCGTGCTCTGGTGGTCGGGGTTGATCGGCCTTTACGGCAATGATGGCGGTGCCAGAAGCAACCATGAACGAAAATCACTTTTCGGCGAGAGGGAAACACCAAATCGGGGCATCCGGGAAGCTCGCGAACGTGGAGGCGGTACCTGTAGCCGAGCCGGTGAATCAGGCTGCGTACGGCGTGCTCGGGTTTCGTGTCCTTGCCGCGAATCGCCCGCATAATGGCGCTTCGTTTTCCTGCGCTAAATTGGTCCGTCATAGCGAGCGTTTGATTCTCTTGAGCGATGCAGCGTGCTTGCCGGAATGAACCTCGTCGTGACACTTGCTGCAAATGACAATGAGATTCCCTTGCACGTTCGGCCCGTGATCTTCATGATGCTCAAGGTGATGCAGTTCGAGGATTCGCGGGTCGTCGGCGGTCCAACGCTCATGCTTCCATCCGCAAACGCGGCATGTGTTGCTGTCACGTTCATACACAGCCCTTTGAATAGGCTCGGGGATCTTGCGGTCGTGCGGCTCGGCAACGCGTTCTTTTGATTGCAGCACGTATTGTCCCACGTTAAGGTCGGGACGCCCCGTAAACCGAGTGGCGACCGAGTAGCCGTGTTCGGTTCGAAGCTCCCTGACCCGACGCGCGTATTGCTTGGCATCTTTGGCGACGTAGGCGAGTTCTTCTGTGGTGACGACCTTGCCGAGGCTTTCCATAAGGTATTGGAGAACCCGTTTCTGACTGCCCACGCCGCTCCTTCTGATCCGATTAGCTACGTGCCATCTGCGGGCGGCATCCAGGTCCGGCTCAGCGTCAACGAGCAGGTATTGGTCCGGTTTTAGGTCGATTCCCGATTCCGGGTCGGGAGAAGCGCCGGAGGCGATCTGATAACCGGCCTCCACTCGCAATTCGCGGATGCGGCGTGGATAGTCGGAGATGCCGGAGACGACGGCAATCTCCACACCATCGAGCACTGTCCCTGCGTATTCGACGAGATAGAGTCGAATCCGCTCGACTGCCGCACCGGCGTCCCAACCGTGCTCGTATAGCACGTTCACGCCCAGGTCCTTGACGTTCTCGTAGACCTTGCACAGAGCGAGCACCTTCTCCCGCAGGCTAAACTTGCCTCGGTTGGTACCGAAGGTCTCAAGCTGAGTGTCGATTAGACTGATGAGCCAATCGACCGACCTTTTACGCCTTCTTCTTGCCATTTGACCCGTTCCGGAAAGTTCGCCGAACAGACCGGTCGGCCTTTACGGTCTTGATTAGGGATGCTATGTGCTTGGCGATTGCTTCGGCGAGGACAGGGGGGACGGCGTTCCCGATTTGAATGCCGACTTTTATTCGCGGCCCCCGGAAATCAAAGTCGTCGCGGAATCCTTGAAGCCTGGCGGCTTCTCGGTGGGTGATGGGTCGGTCAGCCTCCGGGTGGAGGTATCGGCCCTTCTCCGGTTTGTAGAACTCAGTGCGGATGGTGACCGACGGCCTGTCCCACCAGAGTCTCCCAAACAGGTCGGTTCCGCCTTTGGTTTTTCTCTTCCAGCAATTGGGCATAAGTCGGCGTGGAAGGTCCCAGCGATTCCCGCCGGGCGGGATGCAGCGGTATCTCTCAAGCGACATGGCGGTCGGATTTCGGCCGATGTGCCAGTTCTCTTCGGTCGGTTCGAAGGGAAGGTCGCCGATGGCGTCTCGTACGGATTGCCAGGGCTTGAGGGGCTCGTTGAACAACCCACATTGCTTTTGCTGTTTGGGGCTTATATGCGTGGGCTTAGGGTAGCTCGGGGGTTGGCCGAAGAGCCCGATTACGATGGCCCTCTTTCGGACTTGCGGCACGCCGAAGTCAGCGGCGTTGAGAACACGCCCTTCAACCTGGTAGCCCAACGTTTCAGCCAGGCGTTTGATTTCGACGTACTCCTGTGACTTAAGAAGCGGGGGCACGTTCTCAATCACGAAGGCCTTCGGTTCAGCGTCTTTGACGGCACGCATGAACTGACGCCAAAGCTGGTTTCGCGGGTCGTTCGGCACGCGGTCGCCAAGGTTGCTGAAGCCTTGACACGGAAGGCCGCCTACGACTACGTCGGCTTCGGGAAAACGGTCGATTTCCTGGATGGCACACTGTGCTACACGCTCGGTGATATTCTTCCGCAGGGTGTCGCATGCAGCGGCGTCCCATTCATTGGCCAGTACCGTTCGGAAACCGGCCCGCTTGAATCCCAGAGCCATCCCGCCGCACCCGGCGAAGAGTTCGACTACCGAAGGACCCCGACCAGGTAGGGGAACGTCGAGGAGTTCGTGCCAATCGTGTTGACGCTCGGTTTTGGCGTCGAACGGATACAGCCGGTAGCGACGCTTGCCGACCCGTTCCAAAGCGAGAACATCACCCGTCTTGATGTTGTGGTACTCGTAGAATTGCCTTATCCAGGTGCGTCCTCGAAAGAAACGACGGGGTTTCCCTGTCCTGGCGTCGCTTCCGATGTCGGTCTCGACGGTCTCACGCAGACCATCGAGGAGAATCCGGATGGCCACACCATTTCCGTTGCCCGACTTGCGGGACGCTCCGATGCAGTCAGCGGGAAAAAAGTCGTAGTGTCCGTGGATGTACAGGTGATTCTGGCGGAGATTCCCCGCAGTTACACGAAACAAGCGTTTCTTGTCGGCGACCGTTCCGCTCAAGTTACCCAACCTCGTTGCTGCGGGACATTCCCGAGCCGATCATACTACGCGTCGCTAACGGCTGAAAGGTGACAGCTTCTACGCCCCGATCGTCGCGCTGGCGGTCTCGCTCCAGGGGCCGGCTTCGCCGCGGGTGCTGAGCCATCGTAGCATGTAATGCGCGGTCTTCCCACCGTCCGGGCCGGTGAACTTGGCCACGGCGGGCGTGCGGGTGCTCAGCAGCAGGAACTTCAACTCGCCCGGATCGCTCGGCGGCGGGTCGCCGGGGACGCTCACGCTTACCCAGACCTCCGCGCCGATGGTGCCGCGGGGCCGGGCGCGGCGGGTGGGCGTGGACT
>JAGMDK010000108.1 GCA_023128695.1 Phycisphaerae bacterium | reverse complement strand
AGGCTCCTGCCGAGCCAGGATCGCCATGGCTCGGGAGGGCGAGGCTCCTGCCGAGCCAGGATCGCCACGGCTCAGCAGGAGCTTCGCCCTCCCTTCCGGAACCGCGGCTCAGCAGGAGCTTCGCCCTCCCTTCCGGAACCACGGCTCCGCAGGAGCTTCGCCCTCCCTTCTGGAACCGCGGCTCAGCAGGAGCTTCGCCCTCCCTTCTGAAACCGCGGCTCAGCAGGAGCTTCGCCCTCCCTCTTGTCGTGTTACCCAGGCAGCGGCGGTGTACTATTCGCCGCCGATACTAACCCGATACAACCCCCGAAGGCGGTTTGTGGCATATTTCCCCGCGCTTGTCAATCCCGCTTTCTTGAAGTACCCTCAAGAAATCACGTGCTCGGCCCCGACGGTGCCGACGACACCTCAACGATGGAGAACAAGGAACTCATGCCTCGCCCCGTGCGCGTGCTCATCGCCAAAATAGGTCTCGATGGCCACGATCGTGGCGCCAAGCTCATCGTCCGCAACCTCCGCGACGCGGGCATGGAAGTCATCTACACCGGCCTTTGGAAAACCCCGGCCACCACCGTCCAATCCGCCCTTCAGGAAGACGTGGACGTCCTGGGCGTCAGCCTGCTCTCGGCCGCCCACATGACCATCATGCCCGAGCTCCGCCGCCTCTGCGCCGAGGTCGGCCTGCCCGACGTCCCCCTCATCGTGGGGGGCATCATCCCGGAGGAGGATCACCAGCCGCTCCGCGAGGCCGGCATCGACGGTATTTTCAATCCCGGCACCTCGATGCAGTGCATTATCGATTCGATCAATGAACTGGCCGACCGCCGCCGGTCCCAGCGTGCCGCCGCCGAAGCTGCTCCCGATATCCAAGCCGCGCCCGGATTGGCCCGGGCCATCACCTACCTCATGGACGGCCGGCCGGAACGCCTGGGAGCCGTCCCGGAACCACCCCAAACTCCCGTCACCCTCGGCATCACCGGCTCCCCAGGGGTAGGCAAGAGCACCTTCATCGGAAAACTCGCCGCCCATCTGCGTGACCGCGGGCACCGCATCGGCGTCATCGCGGTCGACCCCACCAGCCCCATCACCGGCGGCTCGGTCCTCGGCGATCGTCTCCGCATGATGCCCGGCGAGCCCGACGACGGGCTTTTCGTCCGCAGCCTGGCCTCTTCCGGCCAGTCCGGCGGCCTGGCCCCGCACTGCGCGGAAATTGCGCATCTGATGGGGGCCGCGGGCTACGATGTCCTGCTCATCGAGACCGTGGGCGCCGGACAAAACGACGTGGATGTCCGCCATCTCACGGAGGATGTTCTCCTGCTCCTCATGCCCGGGGCCGGCGATTCCATCCAGTTCGCCAAGGCCGGGGTCTTCGAGATCGCCACCGGTTTCGTCGTCAACAAGGCCGATCTCCCCGGGACGGACACGACGGTTCGACAGCTCCGCGAGGCGGTCGAGGACCAACATCCCATCTGGCCGGTGAGCGCCCTGCGCGACGAGGGACTCGACCCGCTCTGCGACTGGGTCGAAGAAAAACTGCAAAAATAGTTTTTCCTTCCCCTCGTCTGCCTCCACATATCCACCCCAATTATTTCGCCGCGGTCTCTGCGGTGAATAACCTCCTGAGAAGGGCCCAGCCGCGCCATAGTTAGCCCGTGGAGGCTTCCTGAAGCAGCGCGAAGTCCCGGAGATCCACGTCGCCGTCGCCGTCGAGGTCAGACCCGCCGCAGCCGGTTCCGAACGGGACCTCAGGCCCGTCCAGGCAATCAGACAAAATGCCGAAGTCGTAGTAATCGATGTCGCCGTCAGCGTCGAGGTCTCCGTGCGGAACCACGCCCCAAATCTCGATGTCGTCGATGTTCCAGCCGGAATAGGCCCAGGCATCGCTCGCCACCTCGTAGCCCCAGCGGATGTAGACGGTTCCCTGGTTGTCGGCGACCGCGGAGATGTCGTACTCCTGGAGCGACCAGGAATTCTCGGTAATATCGTTGCCGCCGGGGTTTTCCCATAGCCGGACCCAGTGGCTGCCGTTGTTGGAAACGTCAACCATGGCGTCCACGTATGGCTGATAGTCCGTGTTCAGCCAGCGCTGGAATGTCAACTGGACCTCCACGATGTTCGTGAGATCCAGCGGGCCGGCTGTCAGGTAGTATGGGCCGCCCGGCGTGAGGGAGTAATCCCCGTTGAGATTCACGCCGTAGACGTTCGCCCCGGTGGCCCCGGCGGTCGGGTCGGGATGGCCGTGGGCGGTTCCGCCCTGGCCGGTCGGATGGCCGAAGGCCCATTCACCCAGCGTGCTCCAGCCGGGGTCCATATCGAGCGGAAAATCATAAATCAGGACCGGGCCGCCCGCAGTGAAAAACGTGTAGCATGCCCCCCCGCTGTCGTCATAGGTCGTGTTGCCCGGCTCGTCCTCGGCCTGCACCGCATAGTAGTAGCGGGTGAGGGAGGCGAGCTCATCGAGCAAGACCGACGGCGTGGTGTCATAGGTGCCGCTGGACGCCTCGTAAATCAACGCGTCGCAGCTCAAGCCATAGAACACGGTGCTGGCCACCGGCTCGTCGGCGTCGAACGCGATGGTCGCCGACGTGGATCCGATGCCGGCGGTCCGCACGTTTGAGATGAGCGGCGCGACGCAATCGACGCTCGCAATGTCGGTGACGGTGATTTGCTGGCCCTGACCGTTGTCCTCGTCGATGTAGGTCGCGGTGACTGCGTCACGGTCGGCGACCAGCAGTACGCCGGGGGCGTTGGTCTCGCTCAGGGCCAGTGTGCCGGCGAATTCGGCCGTGTTCGGCCCCGTTTCGGTCAACAGGACGGTTTCACCGGTCGGCTCCGAGGTGGAGTCAACGGTAATCTCAACGGTGTCGATGGCGCCGGGGTTCAGGTCAAGGCCACAGTCCGCCACAATAATGCCGGCGAGGTCCTCGCAAGCGTACATTTGATGATTCAGCGTGAGTTCGCCGGCCTCGGGGCAACCGCCGGGCAGTTTCAGGGCCGGGTCGCCGAGCAGAACGAACTCCTCGAAGATGTTGCGGGTGTGGTCGTGCGTCGGGCCGTAATCGGGGTCGGCCAGAATGCGCCACAACGCGGCCTGCCAGGCGGGGCCCACCTCCCAGATACCATCGACGAAGAACGACTCGAAGAAGTACCTCTCCATTCTGCGGGATGAGTCCCACGCACTGACGCTGCCCCACCAGACGTAGTCCGAGGCCGACAGGTAGGCCGCCGCCCCCTTGTGGGCTTCGCGGAGCCACGTTTCGCCGACGCATTCGTCAGAACTGTAGCGAGAGGTGTTGCAGGACCAGCCCATGGCCAAGCCGTACAACCCATCGTTACTCAGGGCCTGCACGTTGCTCGTACCGAAACTCGGCGACCACCAGCCCGAAGAGCTGCTATGACCAAAATAGACGGTAAACAGGCAGCCTTGATTGACGGCGGCCGTGACGTCCGCGGTGCCGCCGCCCTGGCCGGCGTAGATCTTGATGGAGTCGAATTCGGCCGGGGTCATATAGTTATCGATGACCCAATCGTGATTCTGCTCGGCTTGGGCGGTCGAATCGTCGGTCGCCAGAAAAGCCGCTCGTTTGGTGTAGGTGGGATCGCTGTAGTTACCGGACTCGACCAGCAGGGTCTTGTCCACCACATCCTGGAGCATGCTTACCGAGCGCACTGAAAAGCGACCGATGAAGATCTCCGGATACCAGTCGTCGCCCGCGTCCATACAGGCATACGGCAGGTCGGTGGTAGCGTTCTGGCTGCCCGAGCCAACCCAGTGCGGAATCGCCTCGGTGGTGGCACTACTGGTGCCGTCGGTGTCGCCGACGATCAGGACGTAGCAGTTCACCGAGGGGTTATACCAGTTTTCGATATAGGTTTTGATCGTGCTGCGGCTGGTGCCGTTGGCCGCCACGTAGGTCGACACATTGAAACCCATCGCCGCCTTGGCGTCGGCGAACTGGATCAGCGGCGCGGAGCCGGCGTATTCCTCCGCCGTGATGACCAGGTAATTACCCGAGCCGGCCGTGGCGCCGACGGCGGCGCCGGCCAGCAGCACAGCGAGCCCCACAAACTTACGAACGATACTCAAGCTCATCTCCGGCGCAGGCATACATTTTCTCCTTCCGCCACTCCCCGTACACTCAGAATAGCATATTGGAACGGGGGACTGCAATTAGAATGATTCTCAGGAGGTGACAGTGTACACCATCACCACGATTTGGTGCGGTTTACAGCACTTGGTTACGGTTTCCCCGCGCTCACCCGATGCACCAACGCCGTTTTCATAGGAAGCCCGCATCTCCTAGGAAGAGCCGCTTGAATAGCTCGTCTCGTCGACACCACTTAACAGTCCGCCGCAAAAGTCATGTAGCGTCCGGGCTCCGTCCCGGACGCTACATTTCCTGACCAGCAGGACTTTTGCGGCGGGACTGTTAAGATGTTACCGGCGGTCGACGCAAGTACCACTCCGTTTCACGTTCGTAGAGCCGGGCGGCTTGCAGCAGCACCGTCTCGCCGAAGACCGGGGCCATCAGTTGCAGCCCGATCGGCAGTCCGGTCTCGCTAAACCCGCACGGGATTGATATGCCGGGCATCCCGGCCAGGTTCAATGCGATCGTGTAGATGTCCGCCAGGTACATCGCGAGCGGGTTGTCCAGCTTCTCGCCGAAGCGGAACGCCGGCGTCGGCGAGGTCGGTCCCGCCAGCACGTCGCACTGCTCAAACGCCCGGTCAAAGTCATCCTTGATCAGCCGCCGGACTTTTAACGCTTTGTTGTAGTACGCGTCGTGGTAGCCGGCCGACAGGGCGAAGGTGCCGAGCATGATCCGTCGCTTGACCTCGGCCCCGAAACCCTCGTTCCGCGAGGAGCTGTAGAGATCGATGATGTTCCGCGGGTGCGCGGTGCGGTGGCCGTAGTGCACGCCGTCGTAGCGGGCCAGGTTGCTCGAACATTCCGAAACCGCCACCAGATAGTAGGTCGCGATCGCGTACGGCGTGTGCGGCAGCGTGACCTCGACCGTCCGCGCTCCCAGACGGCGATAAACGTCGAGCGCGGCCTCGACCGCCGCCCGCGTCTCGGATTCCAGTCCCGCGCCGAAGTATTCCGCGGGTACGCCGATACGTAGGCCGCTGGCGAGTCCGGCGAGCTTGGCGTCGCGCAACTCCTCGCAATAGTGCGGCACCGGGTGGTCCACGCTGGTCGAGTCGCGGGGGTCCTGGCCGCTAATCACCGTGAGCAGCAACGCGGCGTCCTCGACATTCGCGGCCAACGTGCCGATCTGATCGAGGCTTGAGCCGTAGGCCACCAGACCATAACGCGACACGCGGCCGTAGGTTGGTTTCATTCCGACCACGCCGCAGAAGGCCGCCGGCAGGCGGATTGAGCCGCCGGTATCGGAGCCGAGCGCGAGCGGCACCAGTCCGGCCGCGACCGCCGCCGCCGAGCCGCCGGAGGAGCCCCCGGGTACGCAGTCCGTATTCCAGGGATTGCGGGTGGGGAAGTAGGCGCTGTTCTCGTTGGACGAGCCCATGGCGAACTCGTCGAGGTTGGTCTTGCCGACGAGCACGCCGCCGGCCGCTTCGATACGGTCGATGACCGTCGCGTTATACGGCGAGACATATCCCTTCAGTATCTTCGATCCGCAGGTTGTGTGCCCGAAAGTCGTGCAGATGTTGTCCTTGATCGCGAGCGGCACGCCCGCCAGCGGCCCGGCCGGCTTGCCCGCGGCCAGGTCTGCGTCGACCCGCGCGGCACGGGGGCGGGCGTAGTCCGGCGTGACTTCGAGAAACGCCCTGAACCGCGGATCACGGTCTTCGATCCGCCCCAACGCTTCGTGGCACACCGCGACCGCCTTCCGACGCCCGGCGGCGACGTGTGCTGCGATCGTGGTTGCGGTTTCCATCTTACCCATGACGTCGCGTTCCAACATAGTCTCGTACGAAGTGATTAATGACGCTACTGCTCTGTCAATCCTCGATTGACGGGTAGCGCCAGAGAAGGGAGGGCGAAGCTCCCGCTGAGCCGCGGCGGCCCTGGCTCGGCAGGAGCCTCGCCCTCCCGCTCACCCGCCCTCCCGCTCTCCCGCCCTACCCCTCAATTGACGCTTGACGGAGCACTAGGTCCCCGAGCCCTGGTCCAGGACTTTTGGCACTCTGAAGAAACCCTGCTCACGTTGCGGCGCGTTGGCCAGGGCTTTCTCACTGCAAAGGGAGTCGGCCGGTTCGTCCTCGCGCAGGACGTTCGTTACCGCCAGGGCATGTGCCAGCGGTTCAACCCCCTCTGTATCAACCGTGTCGAGTATCCGAAAGTAGGCGAAGATCTCGGCCAATTGGCCGGCGAACAGTTGCACCTCGTCGTCGCTCAAATTCAGCCGCGCGAGCTTGGCGATGTGCCACACCTGCTCTTCGTCGATCACCGCGGCCATCGGACGGATCCTCCGCCGACTAGCCCTCCGTCGCCTCGGCCGTCTCCGGCTTCCAGTCGCGTTTGGGCGGCTTGACAACCAGGCCCATGCGGATGGCCTTGGCGCTGACGCGGATGCGCATCACCTTGCCATCCACGAGCGCCCGCACCTTTTGAATATTGGGCTTGAACTTGCGCTTGGTGATCCCGGTCGTCTTACGCCCCACGCCGCCCAGGTACTTGGCCTTCCCGCGGCGGGCGATCGATCGGCCGGCGACCGTCTTTTTTCCGGTGAAGAAACACTTGCGGGCCATGATACCCTCGCTTCCGCAACATCATTCCATCGGCCTTGCCAGCCGGCTAATCGATTCCGAGCCTTGCATACTAACTCTTATGCTGCCGCGGGTCAATTCTACCTGTGATTTGATTCTGCTCACGTAGTGTACCAAAAGTTGGGGTAAGTTCTGGAGCGGGAACCCCAATAGGATAGGCTCACGATCTTTCACGGCTAACACGAAAGGAAGGTGAGCCCATGCCGGATACGGAACTGACCGTATCGTGTCCGTTGGTGATCAAGGTGGACCGGCGGGGGCTGGATTTCAACGGCCTGGTGCGAGATATCCAATCGGCGGCGGTCGCCGTGAAAACGAAGGTGCCGTAGACTGTTTTGATCGTCGTGGAGGATAGGGCTCCGTTGGCGAGCGACCCGAGCGTCACGACGGTGGCCGAACGGCAGAGGCTGCGGGCTAACGCGTTGCCCGTGCCAGCCCGCCCTCTCCAACTCCCTCTGCCGGCGGCCCTCAAAGCGATAAACGCAGGTCTCGATCGTGCGAGACGGTCCCGAATGCGAGAGACGTCGTGAGCCCCAAATAACCAAATACCCCAACATAGGGTTACACTACCGCCGCCGTCACGATGGCCAGAGATGTGAAAATCAACATTCGAGCGCTGCGCCCGGAGGATTATGCCGCGGTACACGCCGTGTGGGAGGCCGCGGGCCTGAGCATCCGGCCGCAGGGGCGCGATACCGAGGCGGCGGTGCGGGAGCAACTGCGGCATTTTCCGGACACCTATCTCGTCGCCGAGCACGAGGGCCGTATCGTCGGCATGGTGTTCGGGACGCACGACGTCCGTAAGGGCTGGATCAATCGGCTGGCGGTGCATCCCGACTGCCGACGCCGGGGTGTCGCCCGCCGGCTGATCGAGGCCTGCGAACGAGCCTTCGACGCCCGGGGCATCGCTATCTTCGCCGCCCTGATCGAAGGCGGGAATGAAGAGTCCGAAGAGTTCTTTCGGCAAGCAGGTTACGAGGAGTTCGGTCCGATCGCCTATTATCGCAAACGACGCCACACCGATGTATGACGGGTGCCCCATCCCGTTTCTAGTGTAGTTTGTCATAAGTTCCGCATCATGGGTGGCGCGGGCGTCTCGCCGCATCATGGGTGGGGCGGGCGTCCCGCCCGCTTTGCCTCGATACGAAGGCGGGCGGGACGCCCGCCCCACCCTGGATAAGATGCAAACAGCGTGAGAAACTACACTAGTGCCTGCTTGGCAGGCATCCGGACGGGGCACCCTCCTCCACAATCGGCCTTGGCCGCGGCCACCCTCTCCGCTTTAATACGCACTATGACCGCCTCCGCGAAAGACACTGTCCTCTCCATCCGCGACGTCGTGGTCCGCTACGAGACGACCGACGGGGGGGAGATAACCATTCTCAACGGCGTCACCTTCGACATCCGCCGGAGCGAGACGCTGGTCATCATGGGCGGCTCGGGCTGCGGAAAGAGCACGCTGCTCAACTGCCTCATCGGCGAGATCGAGCCGAGCGCGGGCTCCATTACCTACAACCTGCCGGAGCTCGGCGAAGTCGATATCGCCAAGGCGGACGAGCAGACCCGCGACGCGCTGCGCAAACGCTTCGGCATTCTGTTTCAATCGGGCGCCCTGTTCAGCTCGCTGACGCTGGCTGAAAACGTGGCCCTGCCGTTGCGGGAGCACTCGCACGTCGAGAAGGACATCATCGACATCGTCGTCACGATGAAGTTGCAGCAGGTCCGCATGTTGCCCCACCGCAACAAGTATCCCGCGCAACTCTCCGGCGGGCAGAAAAAGCGGGCCGGGCTGGCGCGGGCCACGGCCCTCGACCCCGAGATTCTGTTCTACGACGAGCCCAGCGCCGGCCTCGACCCGGTCACCTCGACGGCCATCGACGAGTTGATGATGGACCTTTCGCGCAAACTCCAGGTTACCAGCGTGGTCGTGACGCACGAGATGGATTCGGCGTTCCGCATCGCCGACCGGATGGTGATGCTGGAGCAGGGGGTCATCCTGCGGATCGGCCCGCGGAGCGAGTTCGAGACCCTGCGTGACGCCGACCCGGCCAAGCTGGCGAGCAGTGACGATCGCTTGATCCGCCAGTTCCTCAACGGCGCCGCGACCGGCCCGCTGACGGACGCCGAAGGCATGAGCGAGTACGAGAAGATTCTCGTCGGCGAGCAGTCCGTGCATTGATGCTTTGTTTGTAGCGGCCGGGCCCCGTACCGGCCGATGGGAGGGCGAGGCTCCTGCCGAGCCGCGGGCTTTAGCCCGCGCGGACTGTTATCCCACCCAGCGCCGGACGAGCCGCGAGAGAGCGATGGCCGCGGCCGCTCCGATCAACATCAAGCCGCCTGCCACCGCCAGCAGATGGGGTTGCCGCTCCCAGGCAAATGCGACAGCGTCGGCGTAGGAGCTCACGATGTTCTCCGCGGGCTGATTCCACCACAGGGCCAGCAGGAACCCGAGCGCGAGCCACGGTCCGAACGGTATCATGACCGTCCGTTTGAGCAGCAGTCCCAGGAGCCATCCGGCCAGGGCGATACCGACCGACAAGATCAATCCCAGCAGGGCGATGTCCCACCCCCCGGCCGCGCCGGCCGCCGCCAGGATGTAGATGTCGCCGATGCCGAACGCTTCGCGCCCGTAGATCAGCGTGAAGACGATACGGAGCAGCCAGCCGGCCGCCGCCCCGATGACGGCCCCCCGAATCGCGAACACCACGCCGGCGAGGGGCCTGAAATCGCCGCCGGGTGTCCACCCGACGACGCGCTCCCAACCGTGGGCGATCAGGGGCAGGCAGTCCACGACCGCGAACGTGAATACGCCGACCACGATCATCGGCGAGAGCCACTTCAATTCGTGCCAGGCCGCTCGCCGCGCGTGGGGCCTCTCTTCTTCGATCGCGGAATGGATTTCCTCGTCCGCCGCCCGCTGCTGGCCGCCGACCAGGACGACGGCCGCGAACATCGCCAGCAGAGTGCCGGCGACGGGCATGACGTTTGTGGCGAGGGCTCCGGTGCTGGGGGCGGCAGCGGCGAAGACGAGCCACGCCGTCAGCAGGACAAACACAAGCACCCCGAGCTTTCCTGCCAGGCGGGCCGTGTTGGACTCCGCGGCGTCTTGGCCGGCCGTTTCCGTTTCTGGGAGCGGATCGTCTTCCGACTCAGCCTCCCTGGAGCGCCGCGCGGTCCACCACAACACGATTCCACCTACTAAGAAAGCCGCCATAGCGGCGGCGGCGGTGGGCGTCTCCACCTGTCCCGCAAAGAAATCCGGTCGGGGCCAGACGGCGTGCAATAAGATACCCAGCCCTAACACGACGTTAGTGACACGGACGTCGACCGTGTAGGAGACGATGTCCATCGCGGAACAAGCCATCAGGCACGCCGCCAGCGCCAGCCAGGCCAGCAGCAGCGGCAAGTCCGCCGGGAGCGCAGCCGGTCCCAGATCGGCGCGGGCCCCGCTGACGAAGAGCAGGTGGTAGACGAGCACGAAGACCAACCCGGTCATGGCTTCGACCAGCGGATATTGCACGGAGATCGGGGCCTGACAGTGCCGGCAGCGTCCGCGCAGCAGCAGCCAGCTCAGCACGGGCAGATTGTCATACCACGCGATCCCCGTCCGGCAGCGCGGGCAGAAGGAGCGCCGCGGGTCGCTGAGCGACAGCCCGATCGCCAGCCGATACACGACCACGTTCAGGAAGCTGCCGATACACAGGCCGAAGAGCCACAAGAAGATTTCGAGGACAATGTTGAGCATGAACGGGTTTCCGACACGCGGAGTTATCTCAGAATTGCCAGGATGTCGTCGATTACTTGGGCGACCGCCCGCCCGGCCGTCTGCACGACGTGTTGGGCGAGTTCAGCGTACAACGGTTGCCGCTCCTTAAGCAAGTGCCGCACCTCGTCGAGTTCGGAGCGGTCGCTCAACGCCGGGCGGGTAGCGGCACTGTGTGGGTCGCTTTGCATCCGCCGGAGCAGCTCCTCGGGAGGGGCCGTGAGCCAGATGCACAGGCCGGCGTCACGCAGGGCGTTGCGGTTTTGCTCCGACAACACCGCACCGCCGCCGACGCTGATCACCTGTTGTGAATCGCGTACGACGGTCTGAATGACTTCGGTTTCCAAGTGGCGAAACGCGGGCTCCCCATCCTGGGCGAAGATGTCACGGATGACGCGTCCGGCGGCCGCCTCGAGGCGCTCGTCCGTATCGACCACCCGCCAGTCCAGCCGGGCGGCCAGCGTGCGACCGACGCTGCTCTTCCCGCAGCCGCGGTAGCCGATCAGGATCACGTTTCTAGTGCTGCGTTTCTTAAATTGCACGACTATCCCACATTGTAAGAGTTCAGCCGTATGCAAC
>JAGMDK010000107.1 GCA_023128695.1 Phycisphaerae bacterium | reverse complement strand
TGACATTCGGTCGCTATCTGCTCGACTTTCGGCTGATCGCTGATTGCTGACCGCTGAATGCTTACCCCACATTAAAGAAGAGCTTGAAGACGAGCTTGAGGACGAGCCGCGGGCTTCAGCCCGCGCGGTCGATCGTAGCGCATAATGGTTCCTCTCCTGCGGGACACCGCGCGGGCTAAAGCCCGCGGCTCTTCGGAGAACACCGCGCGGTCGATCGTGGCGCATAATGGTTCCTCTCCTGCGGGACACCGCGCGGGCTAAAGCCCGCGGCTCTTCGGAGAACACCGCGCGGTCGAACGTGGTGCATAATGGCTCATCTCCTGCGGGACACCGCGCGGGCTTCAGGCTCGCGGCTCTTCGGAGTTCACGCGAACACCGTATGACGCAAGGTTTCGACCGGCCGCTCGGCCTCGAACAGCACGGCCTGCAAGCGATCGTGACTCTGGCCCGGATTGATGCACAACGTCTCGCCCACGCGGTCGATAAAGCTCTCGGATATCTCCGGCGCTTCGTGTACATGGCCGTGCAACGAAACCAGCGGCTGCCGCTCCTCGATGAAGTGGCGGACCGCCCGGGATCCAATCGGGTACGAAACGTTCGGCAGCCGATCGAGATTGGATTCATAAGGCGGTGCATGGGCGACGAGGATCCATGGGTTCGCAACGGGCTCCGCCTGCTCCAGGTCTTGGGCAATGGTGGGCCGGCGGCCGAAGTGCTCGGCCAGATCCACCGGCCGCAGCCGTTGCCCAACCGGGTCCCACGCCACGCCGGCAAACTTCGGGATCGGGTCTTTGGGCAGGTCCAGCCGTTCGAAGTCTTTGGCCCAATGGGGTGAGGGCGGGGCGCAGGGGTAGCCGAGGAAGGCGACCCCCTCACGCTGCCACAGCCGCCGATGGTCGAGCAGGACGATCCGGCCGGCGTCGTGGTGGGTCTGGAGGGCGTCTTGGGCGGGGGCCAGATCGTGGTTGCCCAGGATGCAGGCGACGGTTAGCCG
This sequence comes from Phycisphaerae bacterium, assembly GCA_023128695.1. Lineage (GTDB taxonomy): Bacteria > Planctomycetota > Phycisphaerae > UBA1845 > Fen-1342 > JAGMDK01. Next base: position 11,394 of record JAGMDK010000107.1, on the reverse strand, counting down.
CGGGACGGCCGCCTGCCAGGCCGCCACGCGCTCCATCAGTTCGTCTACCATTGACGCAACCTGTGGGGCGGCCGGTTCATCGAGGTCAACGTCCCGCATCAGGTCGCCGCCGAGGATTACCAGGTCCGGCGTCTCGGCCCGCAGGAGGTCCGCGAGTTGGTCGTACAGTTTTCCATTACCGTGGATATCGCTGGTGAAACAAATTCGCATCGCGCCAGGTCCGCCGCGTCGAAGGTCGCTGAACACTTCAATAGGCTGTATTCTTGACGCGCTCGGCGAGGTTGTCGAGCGCTTCAGCGGCGAGGTCCCGAGCCCGGCCAACAAGTTTGATGCCCACACGCAATACTCGACATGCCGACCGTCGCCGAACGCAACGCGATGTCTTTCAGCGCCTCGACGCCTTGGCACGAAATCTGTGGTGGACCTGGAACCCCGCTCCGCAACGGCTCTTCGCCGCCCTCGATCCGGTCCTCTGGGAAGCGACCAATCACAACCCAATTCGCACCCTTGCCGAGCTGCCGGCTGAACGGCGAGCATTGTTGCGGCACGATGAAGCATTCTTGACGTTGTTACACGAGTGCGAGCGGCAACTAGCACACTACCTGTCGGCCCAGACGTGGTTCCAGCGCACCGCGACGCCGAAGCAGAAACGTATGCGGGTCGCGTATTTCTGCGCCGAGTTCGGGCTGCACGAGTCTTTCCCGCAGTACGCCGGCGGGCTGGGTATTCTGGCCGGCGATCATCTCAAGTCCGCCTCCGACCTGGGCCTCCCCCTGGTAGGCGTCGGGTTACTGTACCGTTGCGGCTACTATCGCCAGGAGTTGCGGCGGGACGGCACGACGCGAGCCGTCTTCCCCCGGCACGACCCGGCCGACTGGCCGATCGAAGACACGCGCCACACCGTCATGCTACCGCTTGGCAAGCGAAAGGTGCGGGCTCGCATCTGGAAAGCACAAGTCGGCCGCGTTCCGCTTTATCTGCTCGATAGCGACCTGCCCGCCAACCGCCCCCGCGACCGCCTGCTGACCGAGCGCCTCTACGGCGGCGACCAGGAAACCCGCCTCCAACAGGAAATCCTGCTCGGCATCGGCGGCGTCCAAGCCCTTAACGCGCTCGGCGTCCGCGCCACGGTCTTCCACCTCAACGAAGGTCACGCGGCGTTCTGCACACTCGAACGGCTGCGCGTCTTGCGGGACAAGGGCGTGTCACTGCCCCGGGCGATGCAGCGGGTGCGCGCGTCGAGCGTATTCACGACGCATACGCCGGTGCCGGCCGGGCATGATCGATTCCCGCCGACGCTGTTCAACAAGTACCTCGGTCCGCTGGCGGAGAACCTGGGGATGAGTCGGACGGAGTTGCTCGGACTGGGCCGTGAAAATCCGCGCGATCGGAGCGAGCCATTTTGCATGACTGTCCTCGCGCTGCGTCTGTGCGGACGCTGCAACGGCGTTTCAAAGATACATGGTCGGGTTTCGCGCGAAATGTGGCTGCGCGTCTTCGACACCGACAAGCCTGGAAACGTTCCGATTACTCACATAACCAATGGCATCCATACGGCAACGTGGCTGGCGCCCGAGATTCGGCCGCTATACGACCGTTATCTGAAGCCGCGTTGGGTCGGAGCGTCGCCGACGGATGATTGCTGGCAACGCGCCGACCGTATCCCGCCGGCCGAGCTTTGGCGTGTGCGCGACCTGCTCCGCCGCCGTCTGATCCACTTCATCCGGCAACGGCTCTCGCAGCAGATTCAGCGCCGCTGTGAACCAATCAAGGAGTTATTAGCGGCGTTGGAAACGTTTGATGAAGCTGCTCTGACCATTGGCTTCGCTCGGCGTTTCGCCACCTACAAGCGCGCCCCGCTGATCTTCCGCGACACAAAACGACTGGCGGCGATTCTCGGCGAACCTCGGCGCCCGGTCCAACTCGTTTTCGCCGGCAAGGCCCACCCCGCCGACGCGGACGGACAGGCCTTCGCGCGGCGAATCTACAAGCACGCCCGCTCGAGCGGCTTTCGCGGGCGAGTCGTCCTGCTGGAGGATTACGACATGCACGTCGGCCGCCTGTTGACCGCCGGCTGCGACGTGTGGCTCAACAACCCCCTCCGCCCGCAAGAAGCCTCCGGCACGAGCGGCATGAAACCCCCGCTGCACGGCGGGCTCAACTGCTCGATCCTCGACGGCTGGTGGCCGGAGGCGTACAACGGCCGCAACGGCTGGGTCATCGGCGACGGCACGGAGGCTCGTACTCACGCCGCGCAAGACCGCAACGATGCCGAGGCGATCTACGGCTTGCTCGAAAGCGAGATCGTCCCCCTTTTCTATGATCGCGATCGCAACGACGTCCCGCAACGCTGGGTTCGCCGGATGGTCGCGTCGATGAAGACGATTTGCGGCCGCTTCAACACGCACCGCATGTTGGCGGAGTACCTCCAGCTTTATCAATCCACCCCAAAGTGATGTAGCGTCCGGGCCCCGTACCGGACGAAATGTAGCGTCCGGGCCCCGTACCGGACGTCTCACCGGCACGATGCCGGTACCACAAGGAGTGTATGGCACCGGCTTCCAGCCGGTGGTTCGGCCGGTACGGAGCCCGGCCGCTACATTGCCGTCTCGGCCGGTACGGAGCCCGGCCGCTACATTGGCCGTCTCGGCCGGTACGGCGCCCGGCCGCTACATACCGGAAGCCAATTGTGAAGAAGGGTTAGAACCTGACCTTGAAGAACGGCAGGCACAACAGCGCGGTGATCATCGATATCTCGAGGAAGTAGAGTATCCACCAATCGGCTCCGTAGATCCAGGAATCCACACTGCCGTAGAGGATCTCAATTGACTGCACCGGCGAATCGGCCGGCAAGGGCGACTCGATGGGATGCAGGATTTGCGAGGTCCACCGCCGCCCCGGGCGTTTGGCGCTGACGCGCTCGAAGTTCTCGCTGACGACCAACTCCTTCTCGACCACCGTCCCGTCCGTGTCGAAGTGCAGCGTATGCCGCCCCGGCTCACCGCCCCGGACCCGCCACACCAACTCCCCGTCGCCGGCGACCGGCCCAACCACCTCCACCAGCCCGGCGCTGGCTTGGAGTAAGACTTCCGGTGGATCGTTGAACTCCGGATTGAGGCACACCTTGATGGTCGTCTGCTCGTCCGGATACAACGGTCGCCACTGATAGCGGGCACCCATCTGCGCGAAGATCGGCAACAGCAAAACGACCAGAATCACAATCGGCCGCAGCATCAGCCACTGCCAGCGTAGCAAAGCAGCAAATAATCGCCGTTGCGATCGGAAGGCTACTCGGATGTCATCCTTATAGAGCTTGAGCGCCAGCAGATTGGCCGTCATCGTGTCCCGTGCCCGCCCGATCGCCGTTTGATTCGACGTGTAGCGGAACGCGATCAGCATGAACACTCCGCAGACCGCCGACAGCACCGTCAGCCCCAGCCACACCGGCAACGGCGAGAGCACGGCGTACACCCCGTCGCAGCTCCACGTGCAGATCGGGTTCACCACCGCAAACACCGGCGAAAGCACGGGATTCAGCACCATATCCAGGAACTCGAACACTCCGCCGAAGAACGCCTTGATGACGTCCCACAGCCAGAGGCCCGCATTCCCGGCATTGATGAGCAGCCAGTTGACGGCGGCCATTACGTAATTATCCGTTTATGCCAGACGTACTAAACGTAGGTAGTTAGTAGTACGTTACACCTCTATTAACGGTTGGGTGGCCCATCGCTTTGGCGTTGGGGGACGCGAATAATCAGCCCATTCGTGTCCCCCAACGCTAAAGCGATGGGCCACCCAACCAGAACCCTGTGTTGCAGCCGAGGACCGCACGGTGCTCATCCCCAATCGTCAATCGTCAACCGTCAACCGTCAATAATCGTCAATCCCCGGTTTCTACTCCAGGTACCCAAGCCCCTTCAGCCGTTCGATCACTTCTTTTTCGTTGTCCGCCGTTTCGACTTTGCTCAGCTCTTTCTCGATGATGTGAATCATGAACTCCTCGGGCGACGAATATCCCGCGACCTGCGAAACCTTCTTGACGCGGTCGTATAGGTTGTCGTCGATCTTGATCTTTGCCACGCACTACTCCTTCGTGATCCAGCACAGTGTTTCATGCGGATTGCGTCTTATCCTAGCTGGTGGGGCGGGCGTCCCTGCCCGCCAGTAGCGGGCGTCCCTGCCCGCCAGTAGCGGGCGTCTCTGCCCGCCAGTAGCGGGCACGGAGGCCCGCCCCACCTTGAATCGTCGCTGGACCGAGAATCCCTTCTCGGTCCTCAGGCCGGCGACGTAAGCACGTTTCTGCCGGTCATGTTGTGCGGCACTTTGAGGCCGAATTCTTCCAGAATCGTCGGGGCCAGGTCGATCAGCGCGGGCGTATTGTGCCGGATCGGCTGGTTGCTGAAAAGCACGCCGGGCAGTTCTCCGGTGGCCATGCAGTGGTCGGCGCTCCAGGCCTTGCGGTTGTCACTGAAGACCCGCTTGCCGATCGAGCCCAAGGCGGTCGACCACGAGCACCGATAGCCGCGTCGATAGCCGATGATCAAATCCGGGGCCCGTCCTACAAACGGACCGGTATACGCCTGATCGCTGCGGTGGACCTCGGAAATCACCGGCGGGTCGTCCGGCGCCTCCGGATCACGGACCGCCAACAGCTTTTCACGCAACTCCTCCAGCAAGGCGTCCTTGTCGGCCGGATTGACGATCCCGTCCCGCTCGCGGCCTCTGAGGTTCACATACAGGCCGTTGAGCCCCAATCCGTAGGCCCGCGTTTGGCTCCAGTCGACCAGTCGCCGCGCGCGCCCCATCCGGATCAGCGAGTCGCAATCGGACGGCCCCACGTAGCCCTCCTCCCGCAGCCACGTGTTCAGGTTGAACTGGCGGCGGAAATTGCAAAAGCCGTGGTCCGACAGCACGAGAATGGTCGCCTCGTCACCGTACTTTTGCAGCAAATCGCCGACGACGGCGTCCATCTTTTCGTACAGCTCCGCGAGCACGCCCATGTACTTCCTGGCATCCTCCGGCGAGCGCGTCGGGTGCGGCTCGTCGGAGTCCCAATAGAACATGTGCGCCTGGAGATCGGTGCTGGAGAAATAGAAGAACAGCAGGCCGTCGTCGTAGTGCCGCAGGGCGTAGTTGAGCAGGTTCATCCGCTCCTGCAAGACATAGTCGGCCTGCACCCGGTATTCCGCATCGGTGAAAACCTTATTCGAGAGCGCTTTGTGGTCCTCCTGAAAGCCCGTCGTGGCGAACAGTCCCAGCTCGTCGTAAATGCCCGTCACGAAATCCGCCGGCTCGCTGACCTTCTGCTCCCCCGGCTCGGAGGGATCGATATTTAGCGGCGAGACATACAGCCGAAAGTGCGGGCTGACCTCTTGCAGGAAGAAGCGGCAGATGCCGATGACCTCCTCGTTGGGCAGGAACGAGGGCATCTCCAGCGGGAAGCGTACCTGATACCACCCGCTCCACTCGCCGGCTTCCAGCAGTATCGTCTGGCCCTGCAATTCGATCCGTGCCAACGCGGCCCGCGGATCGCGATAGACCTGGAACTCCACTTCCATGTCCTGCGGCTCTTTCAGCAGCGTATTCAGCGGGCCCGTCAGCGTGGCCGTGGCGGCGTTGTTCTTGAACACCAGCGGCTTGTGCTTGCCGCCGCTCTTCTCCTTCGGCTTTCGCAGCCGCGAGGAAAAGAGTTGATAGGTCCCGTAGCTGCCCAGCAAGTCCGGCGTGCCCATCCCGCTCAAACAACACTGGTTGCCGCGCGGCGAAGCACTCGGCGGGTAGTTCGATGGTATGTCATAAAACCACGACGGGATGCCGGCTTGGTCCAGGTAATCCCAGAACGGCGTCCCCTCGCGGCGCAACAGCGTCTGCGTCACGCTGTGGTTAAACGGCCAGAAACTCAGCGGAATTCTGTGATCCCCGACTTCCCAGCCCTCGTCGGACTCGACCGTCTGGGCCGCGGAGTAGAACGGCGAGCACTGCTTGCCGGGCTCGCGGTGGATGAAATCGAAGATGCCGTGCTCGCCCGCATCCGCGCCCGTGATGAAATTCGCCCAGGCCACCGGGCTTTGCGGCGGGATGCTGGTGCCGAGTCGCGAGTAACCGCCGGCCTGGCGCAGACGGTTCAGGTTCGGCAGCCGGCCCTGATCCATCATCTGTTCGCTGAGTCGCGGATCCAGGCCGTCGATGCCCAGAACAATGACTTTCTTGCCTTTCGCGCCTGATTTTCCGCGTCGCGAGCCGGCGGCGTTGCATCCGCCATATATACAAACCACCGATGCCAGACCGGTGGCGCCCGCGACCTGAATAAACCGCCTTCTGCTGATATTGTAGTTCTTCTTCCGTGCCATTGGCCTCACGCTCCCATGGCCTCCCGGTTTTCAGCTTTCACCCCGTCTGTTTCTCTCAGCAACTCATTGTTCCCGCCCGGGAACGAGCCGTCGGCCTCCGCCACGGAGAGCGGCCGGCCGTCCATGTTCCGCGGCACTTTCACACCGAACATCTCCAGCACCGTCGGGCCGAGGTCGGAGATGTGCGGCCTCTCCTCCACGATCTTGCGATTGCAGAACAGCACTCCGGGCACCAGCTTCGGGTCGATACAATGATCGCCGCTCCAGGCCTTTACGTTGTCATGGAAGAGCCGCTCGGTCAGTTGCCCGACCGCCGCCTCCCAGGATACCCGGTACCCGTCGTTGTACCCGATGATCAGGTCGGGGGCTTCGCTCTTGTACGGCCCGCGATAAATCTTGTTCGCGTCGTACACGTGGTTAATCGCCACTTCGCCGGCTTCCTCGTCCACCAGCCCGTTCAGCTTGGCGGCGAACTCTTCACGTAGAGCGGGCGCGTCCTCCGGCTCCACAATCCCTTGGGCCTCGCGGCCGCGAATATTCAGCCATAGCCCGGCCAAGCCCACGCAATACGCCTTCGTTCGTGACCAATCGACACCCGCCAGGTATTTCTTTCCGCGGCCGTCCGGCTTGAGCTTCAGATAGCCGTTTTCCTCGAGCCAGCGGTTCGGATCGAACCCGCGCCGGAACGAGGCGCAGCCGTGATCGGAAATGACCATGAACACCGTGTCATCGTCGTCACACTTGGCCAGGGCGTCGCCGACGAGCTGATCCATCCGCAGATACATCTCCTCGATCGCGTTGCGATGTTCGCGACCGCCCTGACCGCCGTGGGCCGGGTGCCGCGGGTCAATGTACCGCCAAAACATGTGGTGCACGCGGTCCGGCCCGTCGACCACGCAAACGCAAAAGCCCTGTCGCACCTTCTCGAGCGCGTCGAAGAACATCTCGATCCGTTCGTCGTCCACCTCGTTGCACTGGTGCAGGAACGTCTCGTCGTCGAGGATCTTCGCGTTCAGACCCCAGGTATCCTCCGCCAATCCCATCGTGGCGTACGGCCCGAGCAGCTTGGCAAGATACGTGGCGTAGATCGAGGGATGCGAGATCGCCAGCGCCGGACTGCCCGGATCGAGCTGGATCGGCGTGACGTAGAGCTTGAAGTCCGGCTCGGTTTCGAGCAGCAGGAACTCGCAGATACCCTTGACCTTGATGCCCAGGCCGGCCTTGAACTTCACCTTGACCCACGGGGTGTACTCGCCGCGGGTCAGTTTGATCGTTTCGCCAGAGACTTTCAGCGTCGCCGTGTCGGGCCCGGTGATGCGGACCTCGAACGGGCAGTGCATCGTGCCGCCGTCCTTGACGACCGTGTTCTCGGGGCCGACCAGGTGCGAGCGGATTACGTTCCCGTCACGCTCGACGCGTATCTGCTCGCCGCCGATGTGCTCCTCCGCGGCCTCGCCGTTTGTCGAATAGTATGAGAACGTGCCCTGGCTGCCGCGCAGGTCCGGCACACACATGGCCGACAGCAGCACCCCGCGGAACTTCTCCGGCGGAAACGTGATCGGCATACGGATAATGTTGCTGAAGATGCCGTGCTCGCCGAGGGTGTTCCAGAACGGTTTGCCTTTGCGGAGTTGGCGGATGTCAGGCTTGCCGAGCGGGATGCGATATTTGCCGATATTGAGAGTTTTCCGTGGAGGCCCGATGTACGCCGAGGATAGCACGGGAAGGTAGCTTTTTTTGTCCCGCGTGAGGAAATCAAAGACGTTGTGCTTGCCGGGGTTGCAGCCGGTCAGAAACGACGACCAGGCCACGGGGGTCAGGGCCGGCGCGGTCGTGCCGAGCTTCCGATAAACCCCTAGCTCTCGCAGGCGGGCGAAGTTTGGAAGCTTCCCCTCGTCCATATAACGCTCGACCAGCGTGGTTTCCAGCCCGTCGAGCCCGAGTACGACGAAACGTTTGACCCGCGCCTGCGCGTGCGCCCGGCGTTGGCGAACCGCACGAATCAACCAGCGGAAAGGCCATAACAGCAGCGCCCCCAGCGCGGAAAAGAAGGCGATGAAAACCGTAACGAGCGTCGTCCCGATCGCAAAGCCGGCCCCTGGTCCGATATATGCCAGCGCGGGATCGGCCGCGATCAGCAGGAACAGACCCGCCCCGGCCGGCCATTTCCATCGTCCCCTACTGCATCGTGCCGCTCCGCTCTCCTGCGTCCGCGACCTCCTACTCAAAGGACCGCTCCTCCACGCCTGAACCTGTGGTAATAATCGTCCTGGTGAGGGTCGCCGGTAAGCGTCTTCACCATTAGATGCCGGATTATTGATCCTATCGGGCGACAGCATACAAATCAAGAAAAGTCCTATTTGACGACGTGTGTGCGACCTTGTGCCTGCCGCCCGGTGCTTGGGCAGGACATCCAGCCACGATATAGTACCCTGCCTATGAGCGACCAGATAACAGACCGACGTGCGAAGCTAAAGAAGATCATCGACTTGGATGTGGACCCGTTCGGCGAGCGCTACCCGGGCGTGACCGCGAATGCCGACATCCGGACCGCCGCCGAGACGCTGAAGATCGAGGCCGGGCAGATTCTGGAAGGTGACAAAGCCGTTTTCAAGGCCGCCGGGCGGATCGTGCTGCACCGCGACATCGGCAGCCTGATCTTCATGACCGTCCGCGACTGGACCGGCGACCTCCAGTTCGGGCTGAGCAAGAAGATGGTCAAGGAGCACTGGAAGGTCGCCAAGCTGCTCGACCTGGGCGATATCGTCGGCGTCGAGGGGCGCCTCGGTCGGACCAAGACCGGCGAGCTGACCCTCTGGGCGACCGATTTCCGGCTGCTGAGCAAGGCCCTGCGGCCGCCGCCGGAGAAATGGCACGGATTGGCCGACATCGAGATTCGGTATCGCAAGCGGCACGTCGACCTGTACAGCAACCCCGCCTCGCTGCGGGTGTTCGTGCAGCGGGCCCGGATCATCGACTACACCCGCGACGTGCTCCGCCGACGGGGGTTCATCGAGGTCGAGACGCCGGTGTTGCAGCCGATCTACGGCGGGGCGGCGGCGCGGCCGTTTTTGACGCATCACAACACGCTCGACCGGGACCTGTACCTGCGGATTTCGCCGGAGTTGTATTTGAAGCGCTGCCTGGTCGGCGGGCTGGAACGGGTGTACGAGATGGCGCGGTGCTTTCGCAACGAAGGCATCAGCCCGCGCCACAACCCCGAATTTACCATGCTCGAGCTGTACCAGGCTTACGGCGATTACCACGACATGATGGAGATCACCGAGGAGATCATCGGCGGGGCCGCCCGCGACGTGATCGGTGCAACGAAGATCAAAATCGGCGAGCACGAGATCGACTACACGCTGCCGTGGCCGCGGCGGAAATATGCCGATCTGTTCGCCGAGTACGTGGGGTTCCCGTGGGACGATGTCGCGCAAGTTCGCGCGCGGGCCCGCGAACTGAAGATCGAAGAGCCGAAGCTGGACGACGCGGTAGTGGTGAACGCGCTCTTCGAGCATTACGTGGAGCCGCACCTGATCAATCCGACGTTCGTGCTGGATTACCCGGCCCCGCTGTGTCCGCTGACGAAGCGCGACCCGAACGACCCGGATGTAGCCTTGCGATTCGAAATCTTCATCAACCGAATGGAGCTCGGCAACGCCTACAGCGAGTTGAACGACCCTGACCAGCAGCGGGAAACGCTCAGCCGGCAGCTTCGCGGCGAAGAAGAGGAAACGATGGCGGTGATGGACGAGGATTTCGTCGCGGCCCTCGAATGCGGCATGCCCCCCGCCGGCGGATTGGGCATCGGCATAGACCGGTTGGTCATGCTCCTGACCCGCTCACCCAGCATCCGCGACGTGCTGCTGTTTCCGTTGCAGCGGGCGGAGCAACGCAACGGGAAGGACGAACCACGGGAGGGCGAGGCTCCTGCCGAGCCGGGAGGGCGAAGCTCCCGCTGAGCCGGGAGAGCGCGCGCCGGGAGGGCGAAGCTCCCGCTGAGCCGGGAGAGCGCGCGCCGGGAGGGCGAAGCTCCCGCCGAGCCAGCGAACTCACCATTCCAACTCAAACAACGTCCCTTGAAACGGCCAGTCCTCCGCCCTGGCGACCAATCCATGACGTACTGGATTGGCCGCCACATATTCCCACTTGGCGTTGTAGCTTTCCCCGCTTCGCAGCCGTCGATCCCAGTAGTCATCCTGCCAGCGGTGGTTTTTAACGCCATGAGCCTTGGTGAACTGTGACTTACAGTATTTCACCCAATTACGTAGCGGCAGTTCCGGCAAGTCCGGTGCAGCGAACAGGTGCAGATGGTCAGGCATCAGCATATAGTAGCCGACGCGCCAGGCGGTCGCGGCGGACCAGACTGAACGGAGTAACTCATGGTTCTCGTGCGTATCGAGCCACGGTTGTCGATTTTTTGTGCAGACTGTTACGAACACGATCGTCGGGCGTGTGGAGCGCACGATTACGCCGTGAACCGGACGGCGTCGAGAGGGTTGCGAGTCGTTGGCGGGTTTGTGGGATCGCATGGATTAATTGTCCGATCTCGGCTCAGCGGGAGCTTCGCCCTCCCGGCGCGTCCCCTCCCGGCTTGGCTTATTCTCACAAATTCGCTTTTGCGGCTCGTTTCCGTCGATCAACCACCTTCTCCGGATGCTCGGCTTCCCGGCGCTGGATGGCTTCGGCGAGTTTCTGAAGGTTCTGACCACAGGCGACGTACAATCGACGTCGCCGGTCGCGAACCTCTTCGATGAGCGGGTCGCTGGGCGGGCCGGCTTGCTGCGTCATACCACGTCCTCCAACCAAAGTATCTCCGGAGTCACGATCTGGGGCGTCAAGAGACCAGACGATTCGGAACAGATGTTTCGACATATACGCTCGCGGGCATACTTGTATTGTACCTGAAATAGATGCGAGTTGCTCTCGAATGTCATTCGTGTCCCATGCATCCCTCCCGGCTCAGCGGGAGCTTCGCCCTCCCATAGCTCAGCAGGAGCTTCGCCCTCCCATAGCTCAGCAGGAGCTTCGCCCTCCC
>JAGMDK010000106.1 GCA_023128695.1 Phycisphaerae bacterium | reverse complement strand
TCCCATGGCTCAGCAGGAGCTTCGCTCTCCCTGCGGCTCAGCAGGAGCTTCGCCCTCCCCTTCGGCTTCGCCCTCCCATGGCCGGCGCGATGTTGAGCGGGTATAAACATCGGCGTGTATAAACTCTTCCTCACTCTCCGTTACCTCCGCAAACGCCGGATCGCGTATTTTGCGATCGCCGCGGTGATGCTGTGCACGGCGATGGTGTTGATCGTGATGTCGGTGATGGGCGGGTTTTTGGACCAGCTCAAGTTCAAGGCCCGCGGGCTGCTGGGGGACATCATCATCGACAACCGCTCCTACAGCGGCTTTCCGCTCTATGAGGAGTTCATCGCCGACGTCTCGGAGTGGCCCGAGGTCGAGAAGGCCACGCCGGTGCTGTATTCATGGGGCCTCTTACACTTCAAGGACACGGCCCAGACGCATACCGTGCGGGTGGTCGGCTTGCGGCTGGAGGACGTGTACGAGGTCAACGAGTTCAGGCAGGGTTTGTACTACGAGAGGTACTATCCAGGCACGACGCATCTGGGCGAGCAGCCGCAGCCGCTGTTGAACATTGATCTGGACGCGCCGCCGATCGAGTTGCGAAACGAGGAGGGGCAGTTATTTCACGCCGTTCGGCCGGTGCTGCCGCCGGCGTACCAGGATGCGCTCGAGCAAAGCTGGGCGGACGGCGTGCGCGACGACGAGTCGCCCGAGACCGAGCTGACTCGAATATGCCGGGAGGCGGGCCTGCCGGAGATCGTCGGGGAGTACCAGACGGCGTTGGGAAGCGACGTGTATACACCCGACGGGGCTGACGAGCTCTGGCCGGGACTGATCATCGGGCGGGACATCATCGCCAAGCGGCTGTCGGACGGGAAGTATCAGCGTTACTGGCTGTACCCGCGGGGCTGCCTGGTGACGGTGACGTTGTTGCCGGTCTCCGAAAGCGGGGCGGTGGACACGCCGATCAAGCCGCCGTTCCGCTACGTGGACGACTCGCGGACGGGGATTTTCGAGATCGACTCGCAGCACGTGTATTGCAATTTTGATTTGCTGCAAAAGCTGCTGCTGATGCAGGCGGCCGAGCGGGTCGATCCCGAGACGGGCGCGACCGTCGGCATCATCCCCGCCCGCTGCTCTCAGATTCAGATGAAAATCCGACGGGCGGTTGATGGCCAGCGGGTCGTTGCCAGGGAGGTGGCGCAGCGCCTCCAGGAGCATTACCGCGGCTTCCTGGACGATCCCCGCTTCGACCTCACGCCCGGCGACGAGCAGCTCATCGAGGCCGTGGAAGCGATGACCTGGGAGGAGTCGCAGGCCCACATCATCGCGCCGGTCGAGAAAGAGCGGCAGTTAGTAACAATTCTCTTCGGCATTATTTCGCTTGTGGCCGCCGTCCTCGTGCTGTGCATCTTGTACATGATCGTGCTCCAGAAGACGCGGGACATCGGGATCATCAAGAGCCTAGGAGGTTCATCCAGCGGGGTCGCGCTCATCTTCATCATGTATGGAGCGGCGGTTGGCATCGTGGGCAGCGTGACCGGCACCTTCGTCGGCTACTGGTTCGTCGTCAAGATTAACGACATCCAGGAGTATCTCGTCTGGGCGTTCGGCTGGCGGGTGTGGGACCGGTCCGTGTATTCGTTTGACGAAATCCCGAACACCGTGCGCACCTTCGACATGGCCCTGGTCGTCGCATTCGCGATTGTCGTGTCCACGCTGGGCTCACTGCTGGCGGCGTGGCGGGCCGGCTCGATGCAGCCGATACAGGCGCTCAGTTATGAGTAACCCAATGCTGATTGCCAACGAGGTTCACAAGTCTTACGCCATGGGCCGGGCGCAGCTCGAGGTGCTGCAAGGATGCACGTTGCAGGTTGGGGCGGGCGAGTTCGTCGCGATCATGGGCAAATCCGGCAGCGGCAAGAGCACGCTCCTCCACATCCTGGGCGCGCTGGACGTCCCCCAGCGCGGCCAAGTGTTCTTTGAGAATATACCTGTTTGCACGCCGCTGGGGGAGTCGGCCGGATTCGCAGCGAATGTGGACCGGGCGGCCCGTGTGCTACAGTTGATCATCACTTTTTTCTACAAATACGCCGTTCTGCCCATATTGCTACTCACGCTGGCCTTTTCACTGCTCGTCGCCCTGGTGCAACTCCTGATCCCGGCGACGGTCGTCATCTTCCCGGTCGTCTGGCTCATCGTCCAGGCGGCCTTGGCTCTGCTGGGATTGGCCGTGCTTGTGTTCCCGTTCTTTCTCGGCGTCCTTTTCGTGCGGCTGTTGTTGGCAGATATTGTCGAGCGTCGGCGGATAGGTCTCCGCCGCAGCGCTTTTGGGATTGTGTTTCAGTTCTACCACTTGCTGCCCGAGCTGAATGTGCTGGAAAACGTGTTGCTGGCAAGGATGGTGGGAACGGGGATATTCGGGTGGCTCGGACAGAGTGGACCGGCCAAACGAGACGCCCTGGAGATTCTCAAGCGCGTCAGCCTGGCAGACCGGCTCAAACATCGGCCCAGCGAGCTTTCCGGCGGCGAACGCCAGCGGGTCGCGATCGCGCGCGCACTCGTTCATAAACCCAAAATCCTCTTCGCGGACGAACCGACCGGCAACCTCGACCGGGAGGCCGCCGCCGAGCTGATGGTGCTGTTGAAAGGCCTGCACGCCGAGGGGCAGACGATTGTGATGGTGACGCACGACGCGGGGGTCGCCGCTCAGGCCGATCGGGTTATGATGCTGGAGAATGGAAAGTTGTGCCAAATACAGAAGGAATCGCTAACATGAGAATCTTCGTGGTCGGCGGGGCGGGCTATGTGGGGAGTCACTGCGTGCGGCGGCTGATCGCAGGCGGGCACGAGGTGACGGTCTACGACAACCTCTGTGCCGGACATCGCCAGGCGATCGACCCCCAGGCCACCTTCGTCGAGGGCGACCTGGGCGACCCCGTCCAGCTCGACGGCGTCTTCGAGGCCGGCCGCTTCGACGCCGCCATGCATTTCGCCGCCTTCATCAACGTTGGCGAATCGGTCACGGCACCGCTCAAGTATTGGCACAACAACGTCGCCAACACGCTCAATCTCCTCCAATGCATGGAAGCTCACGGCGTGAAGCGTTTCATCTTCAGCAGCACCTGTGCGGTCCACGGCGAGCCGGAGGACCTGCCGATCACCGAGGACCTGGCGATCAAGCCCATCAACCCCTACGGCAACACCAAGGCGGCCGTCGAATGGATGCTCCAGGACTCCGCCGAGGCCTGGGGGCTGGGCTCGGTCGCGTTGCGCTACTTCAACGCCTCGGGAGCGGCCGAGGACGGGACGATCGGCGAGGATCACCATCCGGAGACCCACCTGATCCCGCTGGTGCTCCAGGTTCCGCTCGGGCAGCGCGAGCAGATCAAGGTTTTCGGAACCGACTACCCGACCCCGGACGGGACCTGCGTGCGGGACTACATCCACGTGAACGATCTGGCACAGGCCCACCTGCTGGCGGTCGAGGATTGCCCCGCGGGGAAGGCCGAGGCGTACAACGTCGGGACCGGCAACGGGGTCAGCGTGCTGGAGATCATCACCGCCGCCCGCGAGGTAACAGGCCACCCGATCCCGGCGTTGACGACGGACCGCCGCCCGGGCGACCCGCCGACGCTTTACGCCGACGCGGGCAAAATCCGGCACCGTTACGGCTGGGAGCCTCGTTATCGGGACGTGCGGGAGCTGATCGAGACGGCGTGGCGCTGGCACAAAGGGCACCCGCACGGATTTGCGGATAAATAATTCCCCGATTTGAGTGAGACCGGCACTCTGTTTTCGCTATAATAGATGCGGTAGGTTAAGTGTGGTGATCATCGTATCATCAGCAATATTACTATTCTTCTCATTCTTGTACTCATAGTACTTCTCGCCACCCCTTAACCCCGACAAACATATTGCCATAGAGAACACGGCTGGTAGCCGGCCTGCGCAGGTTTTGCGCGTGGGTTGAGGCGCCAGATCAGCCGGGCGCGCGTGGTTTTTACTTCGCCGGGCGCGCTCGGCCCCAGGCTTTTGCGCCATGACCGCCGAAAAGGCGGTGGGAATAGGACGTTATAAATTCGTATTTTACTAATAGAGAAGTGAGGTGCCCCATGAGTTGGCCGCAGAGACGCAGAAATCGACTCTCCGTTGAGGAGGCCTCCGGCCCGCCCATTACGCCGGAGGAGTTGACCAGCAACCTGTCGGATTTGGAGCGGAAGCTGAATCGTGAGATGAAATGCACCGCGGGCAAGAATCAGGTGTATATCCGGTCGCTCTTGACCGGGATGGCGACCACCCGCCCGCGGATCGCGCTGAAGTGTCCCCTCCGCCGCGACATCAACCTGCCCCCGGAGATCTTTTATGAGCAAATCCGCGACGTATGCTGCTGCGATCCGGATTTGTGCGAGGCCTGGCGGGACTTCAAGAATCGCCACGTTGTGACCTGAGCTGTGGGTGATTAGTTCTCCCATCAAAGGAGACCCGGTGTGGTTCACGCCGAACCACGCCGGGTCTGTGTTTTTCCGCATGTAAGCATTCAGCGGTCAGCAAT
>JAGMDK010000105.1 GCA_023128695.1 Phycisphaerae bacterium | reverse complement strand
ACCGCTGAAAGCTGATTGCTGACCGCTGAATGCTTACCGTGACGGAGTATCACTGCTCCGGCGGTAACAAGGTGTGGAAACGGGCCGCCTCGGACGGGCGGGCCCAGGCCTCGTACAGCGCGATAATCCGCTCCAGCGTGTCAATTCGTTGTGGATCATCCGGCGAGAGGGCTTTTTCCTGCCAGGCATTCCGGTTGAGGAGTAATTCTTCGGCTTCGCGAAATCTTTCGAGCTTGATTAGGCACTCGGCGAGGACATTCTCGGACGCCACCGTGCGGCGATGGAACTCCCCATACTTCTCCTTGCTGATTTGGTAGCTCCTGTCCAGCGGGGAGACCGCACTGGCGGGGTCGTCTTCAGCCAACAACAACTGGCCGCGCAGCAGCAGTGCCCGGGCTCGCCGGGCATTGTCCGGCGACAGGATGCTCAGCGCCTGGTCGCAATAATCATGCGCCGCCGGGTGATCGCCCTGTTTCCACCGCGCTCTTCCGATCTGAATGAGCGCTTCGGCAAACTTGTGATGTTTCGGTCCGAGCGTCTGGCGGAATCGCTCGGCCGCCGCCCGGAAATAATTTTCAGCCTCCGCAAAATCACCAGTCTCAAACAGTGTCAAGCCGAGGTTGTATTGCGCGACCCCCACGTGGGCATGTTCATCACCAAGCACCTTTTGTCCTATGGTGAAATACTGCTCGAATAGTTCCCGTGCCGCCGCGTGTTCCCCTTTCTCCCGCAGGAGCAGCCCGAGCTTGTTCATGCTGACGAGGGTGTGGTGATGCTCGTTGCCGAAAAGCTCGCGGCGGATTTCCAGGGCCTCTCGGAGCAATGGCTCGGCCTCCGTGAGCCGGCCCCGTTCGCGCAGCAGCGAACCGAGGTTCGCCATGGCGGTGGCGATCTCGCCCCGCTCGGCACCCAGCCGCCGGCACAGTTCGAGGGCGTCCTCCAGGTAAGGCTGAGCCAACTCGAACTCTGTGTGGTCGAACAGCAGTTGCCCCAGGCCCTTGTAGCTCTCGGCCACGGCCAGGTGATCCGGGCCAAAACGCGCCAGGCGGATTTGCAGCGCCTCGTCATAGGCCTGTCTGGCCGCCTGGTATTCGCCCTGCTCTTTCAGGCACCAGCCCAAGTTGAATAAGGCTTCGGCCGTGGACTCGTCTTGCCGGCCGAAAACCTGGCCGCGGAGTTCCACCGCCCGGCGGAGGTGTTCTTCCGCCTCCTGGTACAGACCGAGGTTCATATATTGATGCCCCAGGCTGTTACGCAGCCGGGCTTCGACCTCCGGCTCGTGGCCGAGCTGCTCGATTTTCTCGGCCGCGTTGTCCAGGGTCCGGCGGAGCGACTTGTACAATCGGCTGTCGCGCTCCGCTCCCACCACGTCCGGATCGACACTCCCCAATATGTCATCGAGGAAGTCGGCCACCAGCTCGGCCTTATAGGCTTCGTGCTCGGCCCGCCGATACATCATCGTCATCGTCACGCCGAACACGATCAGGAGCACCAGGAACACAGCGCCGACGGCCAGGGCGGCTCGATAGCGGCGTAGCGACTTCGTAAGCAGATAGAGTGTGCTGGCCCGCTTGGCTTCGATCGGCTCGCCGGCGAGGTAGTGTCGGATGTCGCGGGCCAGTTCGCCAGCGCTCTGGTAACGCCGCTCGCGCTGCTTTTCCAGGCATTTCAGCACAATCGTCGCGACTTCATCGTCGATCTCGCGGCGGAGGTTCTTGGGTCGGACCGGCTCGGCATGGATGACGTTGTCGAGCACGTCGGGCGTGTTGCCGAGGACCTCGTAGGGGAACTGACCGGTCAACATCTGGTAGAGGACGACGCCGAGGGCGTAGACGTCGGTGCGCAGGTCGATCTTTTCTGCTTGCCCCGCGGCCTGCTCGGGACTGGCCCAGGGCAGTGAGCCGATGAACTGCCCGGTCATACTCATCAGTTGCGGGTGAGGTTCGTCGGTGACCGCGTCGAGCACGACCTTGGCCAGGCCGAAGTCGAGGATGTGCGGCTCGCCGTGGGCGTCGACCCGGATGTTGCTCGGCTTGAGGTCGCGGTGGATCACGCCCCGCAGATGGGCTGCGTTGACCGCGTCACAAATCTTGACGAACAGCCGCAGCGTATCATCGACGGCGAGCGGGTTGTTCAACAGGTAGACGTCGAGCGCCTCGCCGGAGATGTAGTCCATAACATAGTATGAGCAACCGGCGGCGGTGCCGCTGTCGTGGATGCCCACGATGTTGGGGTGATCGAGTTGGCCGAGAATCTGGATCTCACGTTCGAGCCGCGCCCGGCTGCGCGCATCCACGAACGGGCCGCCGTGCAGAACCTTGATCGCCACCTTCCGCTTGGTCGATTTCTGGATGGCCTGGTAGACCACGCCTTGGCCGCCGTGGTGTATCTCGCGGACGACCTCGTAGCCCTCAAAACCCTCCGGCAAGTCGGCGCTGTGTGGCACCGGCTTCCAGCCGGTGGGACGGCCGGTACGGGGCCCGGCCGCTACATTACTGTGTGGCACCGGCTTCCAGCCGGTGGTCTCGGCCTCGGGTTTCGGGGGAGAGCACTTCCGCGAGCGGGCACGCACCGCATCGTGACGGGCCTGTTCCACAAGTCTCAGCTTCCGCAGCTCGACCCCCAACTCGGGCATCAGCTCGACGTGCGAGGAGATGACCTCATTATCCGGCAACGCCTCCCCGGACGAGCGGCGGCGGATACACTCCGCGACAACCTGTTGAATCAGGCCGACGCGTTCCGAACTGTTCTGATTCGGCATATTCTCTGACGAAGTCATAGCCGATCTCCAGTTCGTGTCCCCCGCAGCTAAAGCCGCGGGCCACCCCTCTTTCAACGGCCGGCACGGAGCCCGGTCGCTACATTCTTCGGCCGGTACGGAGCCCGGCCGCTACATTCACAACGCCCTACTTATGTATAGTGACGTCTGACGCCGGCGCTTTCTACTTGCTGCTAAAGAATTGTGACGACCGACCGACCGCTTCCCGCAACCGCCGCAAGCCGCGATGACACAACATGTGTACGGCACGCTTTGTGCGGCCCATGCGCGCGGCGACTTCGGCAACCGGCAACCCTTCGATATATCGCAGCCGCAGGGCCTCTCGATAATCGTCCTTGAGGCCCGCCAGCCCAACCTGGACAGCGCCGATGGCCTCACGGCCGGCGGCCGAGCGGCTCGGCGTCCGCTCCGTCACCCGAAGCTGCTCCAACAGCCCGACCAGAGAATCATCCGGCGACTTCGCATTGGCCGCCAGCGCCACCCGACCACCGCCGCGCTTGGCCGTTCGCTGGGCCTTGACCAGGTCGAACAGACGGTGTTTGGCGATGGTCGCGAGCCACTTATAGAAGGAGTCGGGCCCCCGCGGCGTGAAATTGCGGATTTCGCGGAAGGCGACCACGAACGCCTCCTGGAGCACATCGTCGGCCGCGATCAGCCCGCGGAACTCATCCGGCAGCTTGCGGGCCATATCCGCCGCCAGCCGATCGTAGTGACTCACGAGCAGACGCTCGAGTGCCGCCACGTCCCCGGCAACGGCCTGCCCCACCAACTCCTCGTCCGCGGCACCTGAAGCCATCGGTCCATTCCCATCGGCAACAACGCTTCGCCCCGGCGACGGGACCGGTTCATACTCATCGTACCAGCCGGTGTGAGCGCCTGCCAGTGCTCCGTAACACGTTGATAGAGGAGGGGTGCATGACAGTTTTGGCGGG
>JAGMDK010000104.1 GCA_023128695.1 Phycisphaerae bacterium | reverse complement strand
CCCGGGCTCCCTCCGGCGTGCTCTTGGTCAAAAACGGCGTCTCGATCTCGATGAAGCCTTCACTGTCGAAGTAGTCCCGGATCGTTTTGCAGATGCGATGCCGCGTTACCAAAGCCTGCTGCATCGGCTTGCGACGCAGGTCGAGGAAGCGGTATTGCAGCCGGGTCTCCTCGTTGGTCTCGATCTCGTCCTCGAGCTCGAACTGCGGGGTCACTGATTCGCTGAGGGTCTCGACCTCGCGGACATTGACTTCAATCACGCCGGTCTTGAGGTCGGGGTTGACCAGCCCCTCGGGTCGCGGCGCGACTTCCCCGCGCGCCACGATGCAGAACTCACTCCGCAGCCCCTTGGCAATTTCGTGCGCCTTCGGATCGAACTCCGGATCAAATTTGAGTTGCACGAGGCCGGTGCGGTCGCGCAGGTCGATGAAAACCATCCCGCCCAGATCGCGGCGGCCGTGAACCCAGCCGACCAAGAGGACTGTCTGGCCGACGCGGCCGCTCCCGACTTCGCCGCAATAACACGTTCGCTGGTTGTATGGCAGAGGCACGCTGGCGTCTCCTGGATTACGCGTCGGAGTCCGGGGGGCCAAGTGTATAGGATGGGGGAGTGAGGTGGATCGCGGTACGATCATCGAAATCCGTCATCTTATGGCAATGCGAACAGCGCACTTCGTTCTTCGCGAGCGCGACACTCGCGCCCGCAACGGCGGATACGCCGGCGGAAACGATAGATTTACAATGCGTGCAGGGAACATAGATCATGTCCCAGGACGGCGGTCGCAACCGGATACTACGCGAGAACGCAACGTCATCGCCGAGCGTGAACCTCATTGTGAACACCCCCCACGACCTGGCCTGAACGGCTCCAAAACGAAATGTGAACGCCGACATGGATGATTCGACTCCGGCGTATTGATCGTGCTCGCCTTTGGCGGCCACAACTTCAACACCCTGGGTTTCGTCGCTCACTTTCAAGGCGTAGGCGCGCTTCCCGGGTTTCAGGCCGCGGATACGCACAAAGACGGCCAGCCGGGGGAAGACTAACGGCAACACCGGGACATGGAGAACATCGCTGAAGACGCCAACCAGCGTGTGTTGGCCATTCGTCTCCTGGCGAACATCCTCACAGAGGAGAAATGAATCTACGCTTATGCTGCTTTCGTCCATTGGTCACTTTCTATTAGAAATGCGTTAAGCCGGGAACCAGTGGTTGCCGCCATGAACACATTTATCGCTTGTCCCCCATCGGTTACGTATGTAACATTTTCCGCAACATCCAGCAAGCGGCTTACGCAGGTATATCCACGGCCATCCGGGCGAGATGCGAGGATTGACGACACATCAGCCGCATAGCGTGATCTAGAATCCACGAAGTCGTGGCATAAGAGGACGACGTGAATACCAAAGTCACGTCGCAACCGCTTGCGATATTGGTATGTCCCACGAATGATTGAAGTTTCAGTTGAATCATCGACGAAAAAAACTTCAATCACGCAGTCCGTATCCTCGGGAGTTAGCCGAGCAGTCGTGAATCCCTCGTATGCTGCCAGTGAAGGAGGCCATGTTCGCTCAATCATCCGGCACAACTCGTTTAGTGCGGTTGTAGGGAGCGTCCGTTCAGATTCAGACATTATTCATCACCCATTCCACAATCTGTTCGGCATATACCAAGGCTTCCGCAACCTTGGACTGCTTTACATTATCGGGCGAATAATCAGCCTTTATTCTGTGGTGCTGTAGGACATCGAAATCATTATCAAACTCGACCGATTCCATATCCTGGAGCACCTCTAATATTCTATCATGAGGCCAGTATTTCTTGCCCCGTACATCTGGAACCGATCTACCTATTTTCGCCAGATAGTACCAACTTGCGTGGTAAGCAGCATAGTAGGCACGATTCGCTGCTGCATCAAAGTATGTTAAATTCTCGCCCAGCATCTTGGCGCACTCAAGATTCTCTGATGCCTTACTTATCATATCGGCCCACTCCGGAAACCGACTTGTCAACGCTATCAGGGATTCGGCTTCCTTAAGCAAACATACTGCTTCCCCACCCGTCCTACAAGCGCCTTCGTCACGTCGAGCAATCCGACGACCTTCCTATGCTGATCCCGTGTACGACCGGCTTGTACAACGGACGCCAATGCACTACGTAATCCTGTGCCCCGTCATTTCCGCGATAATCCGGCACACATCCGCGCTCGCCTCGGACTCCTCCAACGGCTCGACCACCGCGTCGATTTGCCGAATCATCACTTTCCGCCAAGTCGTGTCTGTTAATAACTGTCTGGCCACAGTTGCCACGGCGTCGAGATCGCGTACGAACGGCATGAATTCCGGTACCACCCGGGCTCCGGCCAGGATGTTCACCAGCGACAACAAGGGCGTCTTGATGAGAAAACGGCCGAACAGCCGGTACGGCAGCGCCAGCGCCCGCCCCGCGTCATACATCACGATCATCGGCTTGCGGTAGTGAGCCACGTGCAGCGTCGCCGTCCCGGACGCCACCAGCACCAGATCGGCCGCCGTCAGCAGGCTGGCGTTGTCGTCGGCGACGATCTCAGCCGCGAAACCGCTGGCGTTAATATGTCTGCGAACCTGCGATACCCGGTCCGCGGCCACGCAGGAGACCGCCGGCTGCACAGCGACGCCGCGAGCTCGGAGTCGGCGGACGACTTCGAGCTGTTTCGGCAGCATCGTGTCGATCACGTGCCGCCGGGAGCCGGGCAGGAGCGCGATCACCGGCTTGCCGCCGGCCTGCAGCCGCCGGATCACTTCATCATTCGGCGATTCGTTTCGCAGGGCCTCGAATAGTGGATGCCCGACGTAATCCGCGTAGACCAGGGCGCGTCGAAAGTAGGACTCCTCGAAGGGTAGGATGCACGCCAGGCGATCGACGTCGCGGGCGATTTGTTTGTTCCGCCACTCTCGCGAGGCCCAGGTCTGCGGTGCGATGTAGTATAGCACCGGGATCCCCAACCGGCGTGCCCGCGGTGCCAGCCCGGGAATCCGCAACTCCGTGACGCCCAGGTGTAGTTCAGGTGAGTCGAGAAGTACTACGAGATCAGGCGGTTCCCGACGCCAGGCCTGCTCGACAGCTTTGACAGCTCTCAACGCTTGCCGGAAGGTGCCGAAGCCGAAGACCCCGCTGAGCATCGCCGCGCTGGCGGTCAGATCGAAAACGGTCTCCACCCCGGCGGCCCGCGTCCGCGGGCCGGTCAGGCCGTGGAACCGGCATTTGGGGAGTAACTCGCCCGCCGCCCGCACCAGCGAGGCGGCGTGCACGTCCGCTGAGTCCTCGGCCACGGAGATGAAGATGTTTACCGGTTGCGACACGAAATCACGCCTATTGTACGTTCACACGGGGCGGGCCGCCGAACTTGTCGGAATGCCACCGCATTAGGCGTCGGATGGTACCCCCAAACTGTCACGGCTGCACCGCGGGCGAGTCGCGGCACCTCTGGCTCAGCAGGAGCTTCGCCCTCCCGCTCACGCGTTGTCACGGCTGCACCGCGGGCGAGTCGCGGCACCTCTGGCTCAGCAGGAGCTTCGCCCTCCCGCCTCCCGCTCACCCGCCTCCCGCTCGCCTGCCCTACCCGTCAATAGACACTTGACAGAGCACTAGAGCATATTCGGCCCTTCGCCCCAGCGCAGCTTGCGGCGCAAGGCGTGCCACTCGGACCGCTTCGGATTGCGGACCAGAAGGAAATCGGCCCCGTAGCGGGTGATGACTATCCGGTCGCTTTCGTGGAACGGGTGGCAGATGCTGCCATCGGTGGCGACGGTGGTGCCCTCGTTGGCCTGATCGGCGCGAATCACAATCCGCCGCCTGGCATCCAGGACCAGTGGCCGATAGGTCAGCGCGTGCGGACAGATCGGGGTGAGGATGAACGCCTCGCCGGTCGGCTCGACGATCGGTCCCCCCGCCGCCAAATTGTGGGCCGTCGAGCCCGAGGGCGTCGCCACGATCAGCCCGTCGCCGCGCACCACGGCCACCTCGTCCCCGTCCACCTCGACGGTGACCTGGATCATGTGGAAAGGCGGGCCGGCCAGAATGACGCAATCGTTCACCGCCGGGGTGGAGTGGCAGCGCCCGTCGCGGTGTTCGAGGCTGACCAGCATCATGGTTCGACGGGTGATCGGCAATTCGCCGGAGAAGAGGAAGTCCCCCTCGCGCTCCAACTCCTGGATCGTGAAATCGGCCAGATACCCGAGCTTGCCGAGGTTGATTCCGACGATCGGGAGCTGCTGTTCGCGCAAGCTGTGGACGGCCGCGATCAGGGTGCCGTCGCCGCCGAGCACTATCAGCAGGTCTGGTTTCGCTGCCAAGGCCGGCTTGCTGTCGTACGTGATCTCGGCATAGACGACTTCGGCCCGGTCGGCAAGCCAACCGCGAGCACGCTCCAGGGTCTCCGGCGCGGCGGCCTTGTCCGGCGAGCCGACGAGCGCCACGCGCCGCACCCGCCGCGCGACCGTCTCTGCTGTTTCCTCCGGCATGTTCATCACGGCTATCCTTGTGGACCTGCTCGATGGTGCTATCCCGTGTAGTATACCAGAGACCGCCTAAAAATAGATGTCCCGACTGTACTGGATGATAAACGAATGACCGGTCCGACCAGGAGCACAACCCAACCTCCCCGCTACGACCTCGGCGGCTGTACCGTCACGCTAGTCAAGGGCGGCAGTCTGAAACTCGACGGCGGCGCCATGTTCGGACTGATCCCCAAGCCGCTGTGGTCCCGCACGTACCCGGCCGACGACCAGAACCGCATCCAGCTCGCCTGCAACTGCCTGCTCGTCGAATGGCCGGGGGTCTCCGACCGCCGCCTGATCATCGAGACGGGCCACGGCCCGAAGTATGGCGAAAAGGAGCAGAGGATCTTCGCGATCGATCCTGCGAGGTGGCTGCGGCCGGCGCTGCTGGGGTTGCACGTGGACCCCGCCTCGATCACCGACGTAGTCGTGTCGCATCTGCACTTCGACCACGCCGGCGGGTTGACCTGGGAGCGTGACGGCCGGCTCGTGCCGACCTTCCCCAACGCCAGGGTTCATGTTCAACGCCGGGAGTTCGAGGATGCCCGCGCGGGTTTCGGGATCATGACGGCCACCTACCGGGAGGATAGCTTCACGCCGATCGACGAGATTGACGCCTGGCGTTTACTCGACGGCGAGGCCGAGATCGTGTCCGGCGTCCGTTCCCGGCCTACCCCCGGTCATACGCGCGGCCACCATTCCATCGTCATCGCGGGCCGGGACCGCAGCCTGGTCTTCGGCGGCGACCTGATGCCGACGCGGCACCACCTCGGCGGGCCGTATAACATGGCCTACGACCTCTTCCCGCTCGACAACCGCAAGTCCAAGAAGGAATTGCTCGCCTGGCTCGCGGCCCGCGACGGCCTGCTGGCGCTCGACCACGAACTCGAGACGCCGATTGTCTCCGTCCGCCCTAAGGACGACTGGTTCGAGCTCTTTCCCAGCCACGGGCTTTAGTATCGAGGCCGCTGACACCGATAAGGAAAATGGATGAATAGCTCCGTGCGGCGTCGATGGGTGGCACGGCCGTGTCGGCCGTGAATACCTCGCGGGGAGCGGTTCTATTATCTTTCGAGCAGCATCAATTAGTCAGGAGATTCGTGTATGCAGGAAGGGATCGCTGTCGGTTCGCGTCGGCCGGCCGAGATGCGGCTACACACCGGAGCCACGGTGCCGTTTGACACCATCTGTTCGCCTGGGGCGTACGTGTGCAATTGGAGCGGGCATCTCTTGCGCATCCCCGAGCGCACGGTGGTGCCGGGAGAGGCGCCGCGGATGAACATCATTGGGCCCGAGCCGTTGACGGTGACGAAGATCAGTGACAACCCCGGGGTATCGTTGGCCGAAGCGAGAACTCTGGCGGCAAGCATGGGCGTCAGCACCGGTTTCTAACAGCGCGTTGACCCTTCTCCGCCGGCAGTGGAGAATGAAGTCGTACTCTATTGCTATGCGGAGGATGCTTGTCGATGTCCAGTTCAACGCTGTTGTGGAAACCGTCGCCGGAGCGAGCCGCACAATCGCGGATGTACGAATTCATGACCCGCGTCGCCCAGCGGCACGGGATCGAGGCCCAGTGGGAAGCCCTGCGCCGCTGGTCCGTTGAAAAGCCGGACGCCTTCTGGGCGGAGATGCTGGAGTATGCCGAGGTGGAGCCCTCCACGCCCGCCCGCGCCGTGATGAGCGGCGAGGACATGCTCGGCACCAAGTGGTTTGACGGGATGAAGCTCAATTACGCCCGTCACATGCTCCGCTTCGATGATGATAACGACGCGATCATCTACCTGAACGAGCTGGGCGAGACGGGCCGCATCTCCCATCGACAGCTTCGCGCGGAAGTTGCGCGGTGTGCGGCGGCCTTGAAAGCGGCCGGGCTCAAGAGCGGCGACCGCGTCGGGGGCTTCATGCCCAATGTCCCCGAAACCGTTGTTGCCATGCTCGCCGCCGCCAGCCTGGGGGCCGCCTGGTCATCCTGCTCGCCCGATTTCGGCGTTCGCGGCGTACTCGACCGCTTCGGCCAGATCGAACCGACCGTCCTCATCGCGACCGACGGCTACACCTACGGCGGCAAACGCTTCGAGACGCTGACCCGCGTGTCCGAAATGCTCCCGCTACTTCCGTCGGTTCGCAAAGTTGTGGTCGTGCCGTTCATGGACGAGCAGCCGGACGTCGCTCAGGTGCCGGGGGCCGTCTTATGGCAGGATTTCCTCGGGCCGGAAGATCACCCGGCTCCGGAGTTGATGTTCGAGGAACTGCCCTTCGACCACCCGCTCTTCATCATGTACTCCTCCGGGACCACCGGCGTGCCGAAGTGCATCCTCCACGGCCACGGCGGCACGCTCCTCCAGCACATGAAAGAACTCATGCTGCACACCGACCTCCGCGAGGGTGAGCGCATCTTCTATTTCACCACCTGCGGCTGGATGATGTGGAACTGGCTGGT
>JAGMDK010000103.1 GCA_023128695.1 Phycisphaerae bacterium | reverse complement strand
GAAAGGCGTAGTAAACTTACGCTAGCAGCGGAACTTCAGTTTAAACCAAGCCCCCAGGCGGTCGGCATACGTGACCTTCTTGATTTCGCCTCGATGGCCTTTCTTGACGATAGCACGAACCAGCGGATATCGCTGAAAATCGGCCGCAGCCAGCGAGCGTACCTCCCTGCCGGTCCCACTACGCCTCGCAAAGTGCCGCACGACGCGGCGGCAATCCTCGAACCACCGGCCCCCGATCTCGCCGGTGGCCAGACGCTCCATCTGGTAAGCCAAGTACTGATTGCCGAGTTCCTTGACGATCAATTCGGGGCTGGCTACGCTCAATGTCGGCTCACGGCCAGCGTGGAGATCAGCGGCGACCGCGTGGTACCGATCGAGAGCGGCATCGGGCTCTGCCCACACGCCGAAGAAATGGACCTTGCCGCGGATCTTCTTACACCATTGGCCGTTGGCGTGCGCCGTCAGAGCAAACGACGGATACGGTTTCTTGGGCTTCGAACGCTTGGATTCGGCCATGACAACAACCAGTGCTAAACGTCGCTCCAGACTGCTCGCAGGCATGATATGCGCATTGCCGATTGTCGTCTCCACTAATCAGCCCATGCATAAGTATCGTAAGTCGTTTATTTATAGTTAGTTGCCACCGTAGCTCAATTGGCAGAGCAGCGGTTTTGTAAACCGCAGGTTCCCGGTTCAAGTCCGGGCGGTGGCTTTCGCGTAAGTTCCTTGGGATACAGCGTTTCTGCTTTGTTTATAGGGATTTTCGCACATTTCTCACTTGTTACATCTTTCGCATTTACTCTACTAGGCTCCATAGAACTCCGCTGAACTCCGCCCTTTAGTGACAAGCTAGGTGACAAACTTTCTGACCCGTTGTGACAGTCTGTCCCCGTGGCCCTCGTGCTCTCGGGGGTCGGAACCGTCAAATCAGGCAGGCCCTCAAGCGCCTTGGCCCGATCAACCACCAAGGTGTGCGAATACAATCGCATCGTCAGGTTGATGTCCGAGTGCCGCATCAGGTCCATGGCGACTTTCGGCGCCACACCCGCCCGAGCGAGATTCGATCCGAACGTGTGCCGTAGGCTATGGAAGTCGATTATCCCGTCGTCGGTATCATGTTTCAGGAAATCCGACTTCCGGCGATTAGCCTGGCCCTGATCCGACACCGTCTCATTGATCCAGACTTCACGGGCGGTAACAAGGTCAGCTCGTAGCATGTCGGCCGTGTTGTAGTTCGTGGGCATGTTGAACGCCTTCGTAGTGGGTGTCTTGAGGGCCATAAACGGCCGCAGGAGCGTCGCAAGCTCCGGGGGGATAGGTTGGGTGGCCCCCTTCCTGTTCTTCGTCATAGCGGCCGGCAAACTGGCAGTAGGCGGGCTGCTGTCCAGGTTGAATGATGCACGGGTAAGCGCAGCCAGCTCCGACGCCCGGTACCCGGTGCTGAGTGCCAGACGATAGAGCATGGCTCGTTCTGCTCCGCTCATACCGAATCGCTCCGGGCCGGCCGCGGTAGCAGCAATCAACCAACGTTGTTCCTCGGTGGTCAGGGCCCGGCGCCTGGTGGCGTCCGTCACCGTCAGCTTTACTGAACCCGGTCATCGGGTTTTCAGTAATCCGCCGGTCACTCACCAGCCAGCGGCAAAACTGATTCATCGCCCCGAGATAGAAGTTGCTGGTACGCTCTGAAACAGGCCTTGTCCCTTCCCGCAAGGCGGCCGTGAACTGCATAACCTTGGCCGCCGAGATATCACCCACGTAGTCGAATCCACAACCGTCGATGATGCGATTGACTCGGGTTTTCACGAGTTCCGCCTGTTTCCCGGTTGTCCCCTTTGCCAGCAGCGACCGGTACCAATCGTCCACGTGCTCGGACAGCGGCTTGCTCGCTGTCATGCGTGACGCCGGGACGATATCCCACTTGGCGAGCCGGGTCAGAATGCCCGGGGGCATTGACTCCAGGTAACGTGAGAGGTCGGGGGGTATCGTGTCGCCGGCGGCCCGGATACTATTGAGTCGATCGACTTTCCGGGCCAACTCCTCGGACGCCTTCCGATCCGTGAACAGCGGGAGCCGGCGTAGGACCTCTGAGTAGTCCACGAACACCGCGTACCACTTCCGTGACAGCTTCTTGCCAGTGTCGGCCGCAGGGTAGTAGGGAACTCGCCGTACTTTCATGGGTTCTACCTCAAGGTGATTTTACACTTTTCAGACGGTCTAGGCATCACCACAACCAAAACCCCTCTGGCAGCCTGGAATCGGGGTTTTTGGTGATGCGTCATTCGATATTACCGATAACTTCGCCGGGTGGCGGTTGCTCGTTTAACGTGAATCGCCGGGAGGGTCGGCCGCCTTGAGGGCCGGGTCGAGGGTACTCCCAACTCCCGTGGCCTGCCTTGACCAACTCGTCCAGCGCGGCTTTTGCTTCGTTTGATCGGCTGCGATACCGATATACGCCATGCGTCAGTTCGCGGATAGTGAGGCTCCCGCCGCGGCGTTCGATCCACTCCACGAGTTGCTGGCGTTCGCGGCCTTCGTCGGAGTCACTCAGGACCGCGTACACGCGCCGGCCTTCGCTCTTGAACCACTCGGTAACGTCGATTGCCCGACGCATCGCGTCCGCGCCGATGTATGCTCCGGCGTCGCCGCCGGCCGCCATTTCGACGCACGCGAACAACAGCGCGATTCGCGCGCACGCGCCCTTTAGTTTCGCGTAGTGGGCCGCCAGGTCGTCATTGCCGATATCGACCAGCTCCCGCGCGTGGCGATCGTGCCATTCGACCCACAAGGCCCTTGCATCTTTGCCGATCGGGATGAACCGCGGCCGCGGATCTCCCACGTCATCCACGCCAGCAGGCAAGGCCAGCAACGCGGCCAACAGGTCACGCCACGTGCCGGCCACGTCGTCGGACAGCGCCGCTTCGGTCCACAGCGCCGGCCGATCCGGCGGGTATGCCAGAAGCACGCGCGCCAATAGTCCGGCTTCACGCTCGGCGGTGCCGAAGATTCGCGACAGGGTGCTCGGCTGGGTAGTGCCGAGCACGCTTACCGCGGAGCGCTCCACGAAGTAGGTGCCCCGGCCGCTCTTGCGGTCGATAGTGACGGGGGCCGCATCGTACATGGACAACCACGCCGGTTGATCGCTGCCCTTGCCGCCAGACGCGTAACGATCAAACGCACCAACCCACGCGGCCAGCTCGTCGCGCACGAGCAGCAGCCCAAGGGGATTTTCTTCGAGCAGACACCCGAGCTTTTCAATCGTGATGTCACTAACTAACAGCCGGCGTTCGATGGGCCGTTCGGGTTCATCGGGCGGATCGGTCGGCGGGCCGTTGCGCTGAGATTTCTTCCACTTTGTCAGGTGAACGCCGTGGTGTTCAATCGCGCGCTGATGCTCTTTCAAGGCGTCGCGGTGCGCTAGACGTTCAGCCTTGAACAATTCAACGAGCGCGCGCGTCACGAGCTTGAGCACGGGGCTTTTCGTAGTGCCCGAGCGCCCGACCAGCACGCCCCACAGCACGGCGGGTTCAGTCCAACCGGATTTCACGAGCACGGAAACGCGGTTCCCGATGCAGCCCGCGGCCACCACGAGCGCGGCCATTGCCGCGAAAGCGGAGTCCGTCCCCGTTGCAGCGGCCACCGCTTTGACGAAGGCCCGTATCGGCTCGGGCAACGCATCGACCGGAAACGGCTGGTAAGGCTCAATCGCGTGGTCGGGATGATCCGACTCGACTACATCGGTGACGGCGACGACGGCGACCAGTGCCTCAATCTCGGCTCGAATATCGTCGGCCGTGTGGCTGTCCCGGTGCTCGTTGATGAAGTCGTGGAGATCCTCCCCGTCGCCGAGTCCGGGCAGCTCGACAACACGTACCGTCGCGGCCGGGTCCAATCTGTGTAGCTCCGCCGTGACGGCCTGCGCGTGTTTCATGCCGGGCCCGTCGTGGTCCGGGAAAACTACAACGTCCCGGCCGGCCAGCGGGCCCCAGTCGGCTCGCGACGCTGACGACGAGCTTCCAGACGTTGTGGCAACCAAGCCGATCGATTCGGCCGCGTGGACGCATTTTTCACCCTCGACAACAAACACCATGCCGTCGCCGCTGAGCTTGTCCCGACGATAGAGCGGAGTCTTGCCCTTGGGTTTCTTGCACGTCCAGCCACCACTGGTACGGCTGAGTTCACAGAATGTCTTGTCATTGGCCAGCTTGATTCGAGCGCGATGGTAGTCGTCGTTGTACCTGTAGACATCCTCGACCGCGCCGCCCTTCCACTGAGCATAGCTCTCGACCGCCGCCTGGACGCTGGGGTAGCAACGCGGCGTTGACTTGGACTTGCTGGACGCGGGCTTGCCGTTGCCGTTGAACAGGTCGCGTTGTGTCAACCCCAGGGCCGTTACAACTTGATCGACCGTGCAACCGGCCTGGCAATGGAGCAGCACGCGCCCGTCGTCGCCGAGTCCGATGCTCAAGCTCGGATTGCGGTCGTCGTGGGCCGGGCAACGTGATTGCCACTGCTCGTTACCGTTACGAACCGGTTTCTGGCCGGTTACATTTTCCAAAGCGGCGAGTATTCTGGAAACTGACATCGCGCCTCCCTTTGGTTTGTTGGCAACATCGGCTGAACCCCCGCTCAATCAGATCAAGCCAATCGCGGAAATCTTTCGGTGAACCCCCCGCCTCAAGATGACTCAGGGCGATGTCCAGGGCATGCGAGCATCCCTGGAGCCACGCAGCCCGCGTATGAGTCCATCGGCCCCCCCAATCCAGCCGGTACCGGAGCTCCAAAACACGTTCAAGGCGGTCTCCGGTGGCGTAGGGATCGGCAAGAGCCCGGCGCGCGCCGACGAGAAACCCTCGGCGGAAGGCGCGTTCGACTTCGGGCGGGTTGTCCGGATTCCATCCGGTAATCCGGGTTTGGGGCTTGACTGTCGGCGGTCTGTTTGTATATACTCTTATCACTGTGCTACGACGAGCGGGCCTTCGATGCGGTGTCGGGGGCCTTCTTTTTTCGTCAAGACCACCTCGCTCGCGGCGGACAACCGGCGTTGACCCACTTGCGCAGTTCGATCTTCCGCCAGCGGACCGCACCGCCGAGCCTCAGCGGCATTGGCCCAAGCTTGCCGGTCCGGATCATGCTGTAAAAAAACGATTGGCTCACGCCGATCAGCTTCGCGGCCTGCGGAGCGCGCAGCAGTTCGGGCTCGACGTCGTTTTGTTTCGATTCACTCATGTTTTTGGCGGAAAAAGGTCGCGCGGCGGGCGACTAACTCCGCCGCGCTCCCCAACAAACAAGGAGGTCCGTTACGCTTCACCCTTGGCTTTGTGTGCCGCGCGCCAGTCCGCCAGGCTCACGCCAAAATCGAGGTAGGCACGGAACTGCACGCCCAGTTTGTTCGCCGGCGGATCAATTTGCTCGACGACCGGCTGGTCGCGGCCATCGAGAAATCCGACGACCACCGCACCGTCGGCCGGCTGTGGAAATAAATACCAGCTTTTTAATGATGAACCAGTGAAGGTCGCATTACTGAGCCGTGGCTCCGTGGCCTGCACCAGCCGATCATTACCAAATGGATTGCCCTCCGGTTTCGCGTCTTCGACCTCGCTGACGTACCTGGCGAGACTCTGACTGGTGAGCAGTTCGCGCGCCACGCGATCGAGCTCGGGCGGAACAAGCAAAACGCGCGGCGCAAGATCAACCGGCCGGCCCTCGGAATCGGTTCGCGCGATCATACTCGCGACCGCCGCGGCCAGGCCGACGACGCCGAGTGCGGTGTCAACGCCCTCGACGTAGTTCCCGCGCTCGGGGGTGAAGAAGTCGGTGCTGCCGTCCGGCTCTTTGTTGAGCAGGAGTATTTTGAAGACCTCATCGGAAATCGCGCGGGCCGCCGCACGGCCCATCGACGCCGCGACGCCGGCGAACACGGATAGATCGTCGTTGATGATGTCGTGGCGATCGATCCCGAGCATCATCCCGCTCGTCTCGGCCCTGACCGAGTACACCTCCTCGCCCAGCGTGCCGTGCTTCAGTTCGCCGCCGGGTGCCACTTTTCGGAAACCGCCACCGAACATCGCACGAATCAGCTTATGGTCGCGGAAACTTTGTACTGATTCGACGCGGCAAAACGATCGCCATGTTGCCTGTGTTGCTCGATATTGACTCAGCGCGATCTTCTCGGCGGAGGCACCCAACGCCTCCGGCAGACTCGACGTGCTGAACGCCGCGCGGATCAATTCGCTTCGCCCCGAGGGCACGGCCACACCGTCGGCATGAAGGGCTGAGGCGCAAAGGTCGAGCAACGATCGCGCCCGCAAGTCCGCGGCCCGCTGAGCCGTGTGCTCGCCGAGTTCTTTCTCGGCGACATCGCCGCGGCCGGCGCGCAACAGTACGGCGGCGGCCAACACGTCCGCGGTCGGCGCGTCCGGCGTCCCGCTGCGAATGTTCGGCGCGTCTGGACGGCCGGCGCGGAGCGCCTGGAGCTCCGCGGCTTCGACTCGCGCCGTCAGGACCGCTTTTTCGGTCTGGGCAACGTCCCAACCCTCTGCGACCGCCGTTGCCTGAATGGTGGGGTGATCCTCGGTCAGCGTCATTACGTCAACCACTCGCTTACGTTCAGCCGCGGCCGGATCGGCCGTGGTGTTCTCAACTTCCGTGTTTATCATTGCGTCTTCCTTTCGTTGTGCAGCTCGACGAGCCGCGATCGATACCGTTGTTTCCGAGTCCGCGCCGAGCGGCAGAACGGACACTTCTCGCAACCGGCCTCTCTTAATTAAAGTTGCGCCGCCGGCTGGAATCTCCGTTATGCGCGCGTTGCACCGCGTTTCCTACCCTTCCCGAAGCCGTTCTGTTTCAGTTGGCTGGACGCCGACGCTTGCCTCGGGCACGACGCCCGCGCGGATCAGCTCCACGATGTGTCTCGCCGGCTCGGTATTGGCCAAAGTGGCGACGATGTAGAGCTTGCCGCCGTGGATTTCCGGCCGGCCGCTGGCGATTACCGCGCCGAGCTTGTTTTCGTGATCGGCTAGGATCGGGACGTTGTCTGGTAGTTTCAGACCGGCGAGGTCGATGATGACGGGGGAGCGCCAACCCTCGACATGCATCGAGCCGCCGTTGTAAGCCAGGATTCTCAGCTTCAGCGGCTTGCCTTTGGCGGCGGCCTCGATACTCAGTTCGCCGGCGAGGCTGAAGAGTTGGTCGGTCATTGCTTGCCGCCCTTCGCCGTGTGTTCTTCGATTCGTTTCAGCCGCTCGATGTTCTCGGCTTCCGTCATGGCCCGGTACTGTGCTAAATTGCCCAAACCGAGCCCCGGGGCGCCGGGGATCACAAGCCGAACGAACATGCCGGACATCAGGCCAGGATTCTCCGAGAGCGCTTGACGCTCGGCGCGGATATCCTGAGCGGCGTCCACAGCATCATACTTCCGGGCGTCGGCACCAGGTGTCAGAACATCTTGGTCAGCCAGGTGGACTACCGCCCGGTCGATGGCCCGTCGCCCCCAAACGCGATTCTTCCCCACGATCTTGGGGGCGGGTATCGCCCCCTTCTTCACCAAGTACTCCAGCATAGCGCCGGTAGCATCAATGCCGCGGGCTCGCATCTCCATGACGGCGGTACTGGTTGCCTTGGGGTACGCCCCCGCATCAAAAAGTTGTTCGTAATCGCTCCGTGACAAAACGTGCATTTTAGTTCCTCTATGCATAGGTCACGCATAGATTATGCATATCGCCAGGAGGCTGTCAAGTCGTGCGTGCAAAAAAAATGAGCCGCCCGGAACCCTCGCCCGCTGGCATCGGCCGCCGTCGGGTGCAGGCAAGTCGCGAAGGCTGAGGACAAACAGCCGGCCTGCACCGAGATTCGATGCGGGCCGGCACACGATCGGGGGATTACGCCTGTTTCACAAGTCGCAAGGGCTGTCCGGAATCGCGGGTCTTGAACGCGGCGCCACGCATCGCCGGGTAGCGGTGCGCATAACCTACGGCAGTGAGCCAGCCGCCGAGATAATCTCCGCCGAGCTTGGAGAGCAGAAACAGCACCTGGCCGAGTTCGCGTTCACACTCGTGGTCGCCGTGGAATGGATTCGGGGCATGGAGCCGCGGAGCCCGAGGCGGTCGCGCGTCGGCCTCCAGACACCGCCGTAACTGGCGAATTTGATCCACGTGCCAGACGGAGCAAACCGCCAGTATCTGGGCGATCCGGAAAACGCGACGGTGGTACCAATTATACCGCTTGTCTTCGGGGATCGTCTGCTCAGCCAAGCTCGCAGTTTCCACGAAACCTTGCTCGGCTTCGTCAGGTGGCTCGGGGGGCGATGGTCGGAACAAACACATCTCGGGATCGGGTCGGAAATCGAACATGGGACACCTCCAAAAATGCGAGCAGCCCAACACAAGCCGAGCAACCGCTCAAAAGAGGCGGCTGGGGCCGTCACCGGACACCCACGACTTGTGTTGGGACACTCGATACGCGCGTCGCCGCGCGCTTGGAAGCGAAATTTCGAGGGTCTTTTGATTCATGCTGCCCGAATCATACCGCCCCAGCGGGGGCTTGCAAGCCGAGCGGGCAAGATTTTGACGGGCCGTGATTCTCTGCCGTGGCCCCCGTGCTGGTGAGCCAGAAACGGGGTTTTTGTCAGTGTCAGAGCTGTCAGCGGTCGAAATAATCATCTGAGCCAGGGCCTCTCCCCAGCGTGCGGGCCAATGGTCTCCGAGTATCTCGTCAAGCTCCCGGGCTCTACGCTCTACATGAGCCCGACCCTCATCGAGCAGACGTACTTCCATCCCCCCTCGCGATCGGCGTATTTGCACCAGACCGCGGGCCTCCAGGTTCCTGGCACACACGCCGATGTATTTTCGCCAAGTAGTCACGCTCAGGCCACGCTCGACCATATCCTTACCGGGGTCGAAGGTGGGATACGAGTGCCAGCCGCCCGGGCGATCGGCCAAAGCGAGCAACAGACCGTCGGCGTGAGCGGGAAGCGTTGTAGGGGTGTAGCTCGGTTTCTTGCTGTTTTTCATTGCTGCACGCCTCTGGCTAAAGAAAGTCTGTCGCACTCGGTTGCTGTTTTCACCACCACTCAGAAGCTTTTCCGGCCCGGTAGTACCTTTTTGCTTATCGAGGGGCATTCGAGGGCCTATGATGTGTGAGACCGTACGACTTCGAGAATCAGCCGGCGGATATGATCGGGCAGAGAAGACCACGCCAGGGTGATTTCCGTCAGCTCAGGTGACAAGCTAGGTGACAAGTTTTTTTCTTCGGATTCACAAGTGTTGTGTGGGGTGTTGGTTACGTTGGCAGAGCAGCGGTTTTGTAAACCGCAGGTTCCCGGTTCAAGTCCGGGCGGTGGCTTCTCATCAGTTGGAGCAGGACAGTCCGGCCAGGCAGGAAAGGTGGCGGTGGGATTCGAACCCACGATAAGCGGATTTGCAATCCGCCCCCTTAGTCCACTCGGGCACGCCACCATATTCTTACTGACGTGTTATTACAGCCGTGAGCTGATCGACATCCACAGCCTCTCACGCCTGTGTCAGTATAGCACGCAACCGGCCCGCGGGGCAAGCCGTATCTCAGCCCCGCTCGGCTTGGGTGGGCGTCAGGAAAGTGGGT
>JAGMDK010000102.1 GCA_023128695.1 Phycisphaerae bacterium | reverse complement strand
CCACCCACTATGTTGACGCTCACCGCTCGGCTTTCAAGGCCCGCTTGAGGATTTTGCCGGTCGGCCCGCGGGGCAATTCCTCAGCGAAGTGGATCCGCCGGGGAACCTTATACGCCGCCAGCCGCTCCTTGCAGAAACCCCTCAGCTCGGCCTCCGTCGGCGGCGACGCCCCCGCCTTGAGGATCACAAAGGCCGCCGGCAACTCGCCGCGGATATCGTCCTGGACGCCGATCACCGCCGCTTCGCTGACGGCGGGATGCTCGCCGAGAGCGCTCTCGATCTCGAAGGGGAAGACATTTTCGCCCCCGACGATCATCATTTCCTTCGCGCGGCCGGTGATGTAAACGAAGCCGTCGGCGTCGACGTGGCCGATGTCGCCGGTCCAGAGAGCGCCGTCCCGGACAGCGGTCGCGGTCTGCTCCGGCTTGCTGAGGTAGCCTTGCATGACACAGTGGCCGCGGATGACCAGTTCACCGTCCTCGCCCGGCGGCAAGCCGCGGCCATCCTCGGCGACCGCGGTGACCGTGACGCCCGGCAGCGGACGACCCACCGAACCGGCTCGGTAGGCCTGCGGCGTGTTCAGAGAAACAACCGGCGAGGCTTCGGTCATGCCATACCCTTCCAGGAGGCGGACCCCGTACCGTTGCTCGAAGATTTCGGCCACCTTCGCCGGCAACGGCTCGCCGCCGCTGACCGGGTGGGTGAGCGACGCGAACTGCGTGGGGGTGGCACTTTTCCTGGCGGCGAGCGCCCCGAACATACTCGCGATCGTAATAAAAACGGATACTTGCTTCTCGGCGATGTAGTTCACTACGGTAGCCGGGCTGAAACGCGGCAAATAATGCACGGTCGCGCCCATTACCAGCGGGACGACCGTGTTAGCAGTGAACCCAAACGCATGAAACTGCGGCAGCAGGCTGAGGAAAACTTGCTCAGGCGACAGTCTGGCGGCCGAGATGCACGCCTGGGCGTTCTGTGACAGGTTGTCGAAGGTCAAGCAGACGCCTTTGGGATCACCGGAAGTGCCGGAAGTGTAAATGAGAGCGGCGAGGTCGTCAGGGGCGGCTTCGGGAGCGGTGCCGGAGCCGGGCACCAGGGTTTCGGCGCTCAGCACTAGCGTCTTGAGTCCGGCAGCCTGGGCGGCAGGCGCGAAACGGTCGCTCGTGACGATCAGATCCAGACCGGCGTCGCGGATGATCTTACTCAGCTCCTCGGGCGCCAGGAGGAAGTTGAGCGGGACGGGCGTCTTGCCGGCGTACCAACACGCAAAGATCGACACGGCACACGCCGACGATGTGGGCGCCAGAATGCCGACGCGGGGCCGGTCCGTGCCGCTGGCCATCCGCGCCCCCAAGCCGCACGCGACGGCACGGAAGCTCTTGTAATCCAGCGCGAGATTCTGGTCGCACACCGCCGGATGGTCACCGCGAGCAGCACAGTTCTTTTCCACCGGATCGAGCAAAGGATGCATGGCTGGTTCCACCTTCCCCTGAGGGGCAACGGAAGGTGCTTCCGCGGGAGGTCTTTCCGTTGCCCCCGCTGGGGGCTTGCTTACCGCCGTGGGCTTACTCTCGGCCCTGGGCGCGGTCCAATACAGTCCGCACCCGCTCCTGCAAGCGGGGGGCGGTAAAAGGCTTTTTCAACAACTCAACGCCTCCAGCCAGCACGCCGTGGGGCGCGATGACGTCCGCCGGGTATCCCGACACGAAGAGCGTCCTGAGCCCCGGATAGGCGGCCGTCATTCGATCGGCCAGCGTTTTCCCGTTTATCCCCGGCATGATGACGTCCGTCACCAGCATGTCGAGGGGCCCGCGGTGCTTGCTCGCCAACTTGACGGCCTCTTTGCCGTTCTCCGCCGTGAGCACCCGGTAGCCCGCGCGTTTCAGGGCTTGCGAGGCGAGGTCGCGCACCGGACCATCGTCCTCGCAAACCAGGATGGTTTCATCACCGCCGACGATCCGGCCAGTCTGCCCGGCGGCGTCATACTCCGTGGCCAGGGCCGCGACGACCGGCAGATAAACGCTGATTCTCGTGCCCTGCCCGAGCTCACTCTCCACGGTCACGTGCCCGCCCGCCTGCTGGACTATCCCGTACACGGTCGCCAACCCCAGCCCGGTGCCCTGACCGACGGGCTTGGTGGTGAAGAAAGGCTCGAAGATATGCTCCCTGGTCTCCCGGCTCATCCCGCAGCCGGTATCGGAAATCGCCAACATGACATAGCACCCCGGCTGCGCTCCGGCATGGGTCGCGGCATAGTGCTCGTCGAGAGTTACCGGGACGGTTTCCAGCCTCAGCGCCCCTCCGTCCGGCATGGCATCGCGGGCATTGACGACCAGATTCAGCACGACCTGCTCAATTTGCCCCACGTCAGCCCGAATTCGCGGGAGATCGGCCCCCGGTATGATCTCAAGCACAACATTCTCATGGATGAGCCGCCTCAGCATGCTCTTCAACTCGCTCAGCACACGGTTCAGATCGAGCACCTCCGGCTTGACCACCTGTCGCCGGCTGAACGCGAGCAACCGGCGTGTGAGAGCGGCGGCGCGCTGCGCGGCCCGGTCAATCTGTTGGAGGGCCGTCAATTCGACCTCATCGCACCTTTGGCCCGCTTGCAGCCGCTCGCGCAGCAGCTCCGAGTTCCCAAGAATCGCCGTGAGGATATTGTTGAAGTCGTGAGCTACTCCCCCGGCGAGCTGCCCGATCGCCTCCATCTTCTGGGCTTGCCGCAGTTGTGATTCGAGCTCCGTCTTTTCCTGTTCAGCCCTGATGCGGGCCGCCACGCCTCCGAGTTGAGCTGCGATGGCTTCCAGCGCATGCCGCGCGCTGCCGGGTATCTCGTCGCGCGTATGGGAGGCCACGTTCAAGGCGGCTACCACCCGCTTTTCGTGGTGCACCGGAATAACGGCGAGGGCTCGCAAACCGGCGTGCTGCAAAGTTGCGTCTCTTGCAGGCGCGATGTCGGCCAAGAGCCCGTAGATCGGTTTCCCCTTCATCACCAGGGCCGTGTGGAGCGCATCCGGCTCGTAGTGAGAGGCATGGTTGATAAACTCGAGCGGCAATCCTCTGTGTGCCACCAGGTTTAGTTCCCCGCTGGACTCGTCCACCAGGTACACGCCGCCGCAATCGATCCCCTCAATCCGGTACGCGGCTTCCAACAAACGGTCGCAGGCCTGTCTGAGGCTGCCGGTCGAGCCCAGAGCCAGGCCAAGATCGCGTTCGATCCGCAACAAATCCTCGGCTCGCTTGCGCTGGGTTATGTCTTCGGCGGTGCCGTCGTAGTAAATGGTCCGCCCCTCGGCGTTGCGTACCGCCTTGGCATTCTCCCGGACAAATACCAGCGAGCCGTCCTTCTTCCGCCAAGCCCCCTCCAGCCCCTTGATGAGACCCTCTCGTTCCAATCGCTCGCAGAAGGCCCTGCGGTTGTAATTCGGCCCGAAGCCCTCCTCCTTCAGGTTCCGCTTTTTCAGCTCGGCGAGGGACGAGTACCCCACCATTTTCAACAAGGCCGGATTGGCATGGAGAATCTCACCCGCGGGCGTCGTGCGATACACCCCGATGGGGGCGTTGTCAAACAGCGCTCGGAACCGCTCCTCGCTGGCACGCAGCGCTTCCTGGGCGCGCTTGCGCTCGGAGATATCCACCACCTGCACAATCACATACAGCGGCTGTCCACGTTCATCGCGGTGCAAGCGGCTGGCCAAAACCACCCAGATCGCCTGCCCGTTCCTGTGAACGTATCTTTTCTCAAACCGATTCTCGTCCACCCTGCCGGTTGCGATGTTTTCAAAGGCCTCATTGCTGTATTCCAGATCTTCCGGGTGCGTGAGCGTCCTGAAGGTAACCGCCAGGAGTTCGTCCCGAGCGTAGCCGAGCATCCCGGCCAGGACTTCATTTACCTGAAAGTAACGGCCATCCGAAGCAATCAGGGCCATGCCGATGGGGGCATGCTCAAACGCGCTGCGAAACGCTTCGCCGGCAAGTTCCAGTTCGGCCGCGTGCTTCTCGCTTTGCTTCACGTTCCACTCGCTTGACATGCCGCGCCTGCAC
The DNA here is from genome assembly GCA_023128695.1 of Phycisphaerae bacterium. Classification (GTDB taxonomy): domain Bacteria; phylum Planctomycetota; class Phycisphaerae; order UBA1845; family Fen-1342; genus JAGMDK01. The sequence goes on along the minus strand of JAGMDK010000102.1, from coordinate 5,484 downwards.
CCCTTCCCCCAATTTGCGTCACTGCCCCGGCCAACTGAATTATACCACGCTCCGCCTTCCGTTGTTGAGGGCGGCCGGAGATGTTTTTGTTATTCACACTTGCTAATATCTAAATGTACGTAAGCATTCAGCAGTCAGCAATCAGCGATCAGCCGAATACCGAGCGTTTAGCGAACGAATGTCACAAATAACGTGCTATTGTGAGCAGCGCGAGAATATGACCGAGGTTAGGCACCTGCTCACCGAACAGCGCAAGTGGCTGACCGCTGAAAGCTGATAGCTATAAGCTTGTTGCAAACGGCTGAACTCTTACAAATGTACTATGCCCGGCGGAAACCGCTATTGCTGAGTGAGGTCTATGCCTGATCCGATTCGTTTCTACAGCACCAATCGTAATGTGCCGGCCATCACTCTCGACGAGGCTCTGCTGCAAGGCCAGGCCGGCGACCGAGGGCTTTTCCTGCCGGAAGCGTTCCCGGCCATCTCCGCCGACGAGCTTGTGAGCATGGCCGGCCGATCGTATTCATACGTCGCGCATGCGATCCTGCGAAAATACACCCTCGGCGTGATTGACGACGCGACCCTCAAATCGCTCTGCGAGGATGCGTACGACTTCGACGTTCCACTGGAGCGCGTCAGCGGGCGACTGCATCTGATGCGTCTCGACCGCGGTCCGACCGCCTCGTTTAAGGACTTCGCCGCCCGCATGATGGCCCGTTGGATGAGCGTGTTGATGAGGGAGCAGGACGACGAGCTGGTAATCCTGACCGCCACCTCCGGCGACACGGGCAGCGCCGTCGCCCACGCCTATCACGGCGTCGAGCGGATGCGGGTCGTGGTGCTCTTTCCGCCGGCCGAGGTCTCCGGCCGCCAGCGGAAGCAGATGACCACGATCGGCGGCAACGTGACCACGATCGGCATCGACGGGCAATTCGACGATTGCCAGGCGATGGTCAAGCGGGCGTTTGCCGACCCGGCGTTGAAGCACATTCGACTCACGTCCGCCAACTCGATCAACATTGGCCGGCTACTGCCGCAGAGCGTGTATTACGTGTATGCCTACGTCAATCTGGCGGATGTGGCTGCCCAGGAGCCGATCACAATTTGCGTCCCGTCGGGGAATTTCGGGGACATGATGGGGGCGATCATCGCCCGCCGGATGGGGCTGCCGACCCAGCGCCTCATCATCGCGACCAACGCGAACGACGAGGTGCCGAGGTATCTGGAGACCGGGCGCTACGAGAAGATCACCCCCTCCCGCGTTTGCATCTCCAACGCCATGAATGTGGGACATCCCTCCAACTTGGCCCGGCTGGTGGACGTGTACGGCGGCTGGATGGACGAGACGGGGGTTGTCCGCCGGCAGCCGGACCTGGAGGCTATGCGTCGCGACCTGTACGCGATCAGCATCGACGATGACGAGACGCGGGCGACGATCAAGGAAGCCTACGACCGCCACGGCGTGATCCTGGAGCCGCACGGAGCGGTTGGGTGGGCCGGGTTGGAGCACTACCTGCGCGACCATCCGGAAGCCGCCGGCCGGTCGGCGGTCTCGGTCGAGACGGCCCACCCGGCGAAATTCCCTGAGGAGATTCAAAGACTCATCGGCGTCGAACCCGAAATACCACCCAGCCTGGCCGGTCTGGAAAAGAAGCCGGAATCATACGAGAAGCTGGCGGCGGCGTATGAGCCGTTTCGAGACTGGCTCCTGGAGTGGGTGCGGAAGGGTTAGTTCCGTTTCAGAAAACATCTGGCGTTAGTCGGGAGGGCGAGGCTCCTGCCGAGCCGCGGCTCGCCAGGAGGCTCGCCCTCCCATGGCGACGGACTTTTTCTGAAATTGCTTTAGTGCCGCGTTTCATAAATAGCTCGACAATCCCACATCGAAGAAGAGTCGCGTCAGCGAGAAGATGAGTCGCGCCAGCGAGAAGAAGAGCCGCGGGCTTCAGCCCGCGCGGTGCCCCGCAAGAGAAGGCCAAAAGAGATCGCGAACGACCGCGCGGGCTGAAGCCCGCGGCTCTTCGGCGTCCTCGCACGGGTGCCCCATCACTTCAGTGGCGACAGAGAAGGGAGGGCGAAGCTTCAGTGGCAACCGAGAAGGGAGGGCGAAGCTTCATTGGCGACAAAGAAGGGAGGGCAAAGCTCCCGCTGAGCCGCGGCGCCCTTGGCTCGGCGGGAGCCTTGCCCTCCCGTTCGGCCACGGAAGGGAGGGCGAAGCTCCCGCTGAGCCGCGGCGCCCTTGGCTCGGCGGGAGCCTTGCCCTCCCTGACCTATCCCACAGTGATGAAATCGCTTCTTGCATTTCGAGTCTCGGCAGACCAGAATAACAGGCTACAATCAATCGGTGGGGGAGCGGGTGCGGCAGCGCTTGCGGTGCGCGGAACCGCTGAGATCTGAGCGCCAGAGGAACGACGTATGGCTCGACGCCGGAAGAAGCTCGGCGAGATCCTGGTGGGTTGGAAAGTTATTTCCCCGGACGCCTTGAAGGAGGCAATCGCCTACTCTTCGGAGCATGGGCAGCGGGTGGGGGAATCCCTGGTCGAACTGGAACTGGCGAGTGAGGAGGAGGTCACCAAGGCCCTGGCGGCACAGTTCGACCTGGAGTACGTGGACCTCGACAAGAACGTGCAAGTGCCGGCGGCGCTGAACCTGGTGCCGGAAAAGATCATCAAGGACGAAAAAGTCCTCCCGATGGAAAAGGTGGACAACCGCCTCAAGATCATCATCTGCGACCCGCTGGATCTGGAACTGCTCGACAAGCTGCGCTTCCTGCTGAACATGGAGTTGGAATGCGCCCTGGCGCCGCGGAGCAAGATCCAGCGGTTTATCGACCACTTCCTGGGCGGGGTCGGAACCAGCGTGGACGACGCGATCGAGGAGATGGACCGCGACGCCGACCTCATGGCCCGGGAGCAGGAAGCCCACAAGAAGGCACTCGAGGCAGAGGAAGAAGCACCGGTCATCAAGCTGATCAACCTGCTGATTAGTGAAGCGGTCCGCATGCGCGCCTCCGATATCCACATCGAGCCGATGTCGAACCGCGTACGGGTCCGCTATCGCATTGACGGGGTGTGTCTCGAGCGCGACAACATCCCCAAGAGCATGCAGGGCGCCGTGATCGCCCGTCTGAAAATCATCTCCGGGATCGACATCGCCGAGAAACGTCTGCCCCAGGACGGCCGCATCAAGATGAAGATCGGCAAAAGCGGGATCGATTTTCGGGTCAGCTCGCTGCCGGCCTACCACGGGGAGAGCATTGTGCTGCGTATTCTGCGGCCGGACTCGGTCAAGGTCGGCATCACGGGCCTGGGGTTCGAGCAGGACGACTACGAGCGCTTTCAGAGCATCATCCGGGCCCCCAACGGCATCTTCCTGGTCACCGGGCCGACCGGGTCGGGAAAGACCACGACCCTCTACGCGGCCTTGCAAGAGCTAAACCGGCCCGACCGCAAGATCATCACCGCCGAGGACCCGGTCGAATACAACTTCACCGGCATGAATCAGTGCCAGGTGAAGGAGGAAATCGGGCTGTCCTTCGCACGGATTCTACGGGCCATGCTGCGGCAGGCCCCGAACATCATTCTGGTCGGCGAGATTCGTGACCGCGAGGTGGGCGAGGTGGCGGTCCAGGCCGCTCTGACCGGGCACCTGGTCTTTAGTACGCTGCACACCAACGACGCTCCCAGTGCCGTAGCGCGTCTGATCGACATGGGCATCAAGCCGTTCCTGGTGGCCTCTTCGATTCAGGCGGTGATGGCGCAACGTTTGATCCGGGTGATCTGTCACGAGTGCAAGGAAATCGACCCCGCCCCGGACCGCTCGGTCCTCCGGATGTTGGGCATCACCGACGAGGATCTGGAGGGACATCACGTATATCTCGGCAAAGGCTGCAATCGCTGCGGGGGAACCGGTTATCGTGGGCGGCAGGGCATCTTCGAGATGCTCGAAATGAACAATGAGATCCGCGAGTTGGCCTTCAACCGCGCCCCGACCAATCTACTCCGGCGGGCCGCGATCGCCAGCGGCATGCGAAACCTGCTGGAGGATGGAAAGCTGAAAATCCTGCGCGGCGTCACCACCCCGAAGGAACTGGCGCGGATCACCCAAATGGAAGGACTATTGGCGGAAGAATAGGATGTTGCGGTTTCGCCGCAGGCGGAGCATTGCTCGCGGCGCTGGTCGCGGAAGCTTGTTTAAGATGAGGTAGCACTGTGGCTACGGTTCATATTGATCGTTTATTGGAGACGTGTATCCGAGTGAACTCGTCGGATATTCACCTGCACGTGGGGCGTCCGCCGGTGCTGAGAATCGACGGGGGGCTGCGTTCGCTGGAGACCAAGTCGCTCGAGCCGGACGACACGGTGGCGCTGATGAAGTCGGTCACGCCGGAGCGAAACCAGCAGGAGTTGCAGGAGGAGGGCGGGACGGACTACGGTTTTGCCTTCGGGGACAAGGGTCGTTTCCGCGTGTCGGTCTTTCGGCAAAAGGGCAACATCTCGATGGTGCTGCGCCTAATCCCGTCGAAAATCATGACGTTCGAGGAGATCGGTATGCCGCCGATCGTCAAGGCTTTATGTCGCCGGCCGCGGGGCTTGTTCCTGGTCACGGGGCCAACGGGCTCGGGCAAGACGACCACGCTGGCGACGATGCTGGATTACATCAACCGACATTTCGATCACCACATCATTACCATCGAGGACCCGATCGAGTACTACCATACCCACCATAAATCCTGCTTCTCGCAGCGCGAGGTTGGCGTCGACGTACCCAGCTTTTCCGAGGCTCTGCGGCGGTCGCTGCGTATGGACCCGGACGTGATTCTGGTCGGCGAGATGCGTGACCTGGAGACGATGGAGTCGGCCATCCGGGCGGCCGAGACGGGCCACTTGGTGTTCGCCACGCTGCACACGACCGGGGCCCAGGGCACGATCAACCGTATCATCGACGCCTTCCCGGTCAATCAGCAGGAGCAGATCCGCGTCCAGCTCAGCACGAATATGCTGGCGGTGCTCTCACAAAATTTACTGCCGCGGAAGGGCACTTCGGGGCGCGTGGCGGCCTACGAGTTTCTCGTCGTCACGCCGGCGATCTGCAACCTGATTCGTGAGAACAAGACTTACCGGATCGATTCGGCCATCCAGACCGGAAAGAAATACGGAATGCAGCTTCTCGATGACCACCTGTGGAAGCTGTATGATGAGGAGATTTGCTCCGGGGACGAATGTTTGGAACGTGCCCGCCACCCGGCCGAATTCCAAGCCAAAATGGAAAACAAGGCCCGTGGCCAAGCCGCCGGCGGACTGGCCGCCAAAGCCAGCGGATACGAATCACAACTTGAAAAGGATGCTCAGGATAAACAATCCTGATTCACCGCCCGGCGGTCATCCGTCTTGTAGTCAGACTCAGCGCTAGCCGCCCGTTGAAAAACTGTAGCGCCGGACCTCCGTGTCCGGCGAATCGCGCCGCACGGCTCCCAAACGCCGGACT
>JAGMDK010000101.1 GCA_023128695.1 Phycisphaerae bacterium | reverse complement strand
CAAGCCCAATCTTGCGCATCGTTCCAAGGGCCGCCTTGACGTGACCGTGGGGCATGGATCGTTCGATGGCAAAGGCGTGGTCGGCCGGGACCAGCCGCTCTCCCCGCAGGGCCCGTTTGAGTGTCTCGCTGGCATCCCCGAAACGGCGATTTCGCACGAAATAACTACCGGCCAGTGGGGGGAACTTCGGGTTTTAGCAGTCGTCCATGTAGATGGCTCGTGTTGTTAGAACGCCGTCCCGCATTCCGGGCAGCGGCGTTCGGGCAGTTGCCAGAGGAGATAGTCGCACTTCGCGCAGCGGGGCTCCTCAATCTCGATGTCGAACTTGAGGCCGCAAGCGGCGCACTTTGACTTGCCGGCCGCGAGCACCTGTGAGGCCGTGCAGCGCGGGCAGCGTAGTTCGATCTGCGCGGGAGTCGAGGCGAGTTTATCAACCTTCCCCACCTGCTTGAGCTTCGCCACGATCAGCAGCGAGAGCGTCCCGCTCGCATCCATGACGCCCACCGCTCCGAACAGGCGGTAGAAGAGGTCGTCGGTGGGTTCGAATATGATCGCCGCGGTCGACATCGCCGCCACGGCCCAGATGCACACGCTGGTCGCCCCAAGAATCCAGGTCAACGCCGGCCCGCCCGGCACGCGGATCAGCAGGCACATGTGTGCCAGCGAGAACGCAATCACCGCCACGATGCCCGTCGCCTTGGGAAACGTCGGGTCTCTCGTCGGCTCCGCCCAGATACACACCAGCAGCATGAGGAATCCGGTTGCGCAGGCGACCACTCCCAAAAACGGCAAGGGAGCCCAGCTACCTCGTTCGTACAGGGCGGCCGAGGGGATCGCCAGTATGTAGTAGCCCAGCAACGCTCCCGTGGTTGCGCTGGCCCGCACCGCCGGCTCATCCAGTCCCCCCGGCCACCAGATGCACGCGATCAGCACGCAGAAGTTGACTCCAAAGGCGAAAAAGCCGAACAGACTCAGCCTGGACCAGAGGCGGCGTTCGAGTGAGGCGGAGCAGGACATCGCGACGCCGCTGTGCACCGCCAAGGCGCCCAGCGTGAGCAAAATCCGGGCGGTCGTCTCGTTGAACGTGCCCAGAAGCAGGGCGATGACGGCAACGAAGGCGCAGGTCGTCAGCGAAATGACCAGCACGCGGAGAAACCAGCGCTTGAGCCGCAGCCGGGCAGTGGTCAGGGCGAGTGTATCGTTGGCATTCATTGCCCGCGTCTCCTTCGTTGTCCCCTTATCTACTCACGATTGCTCGGCGTGAACTCCTCGCGCAGCACGTTCAGCACCATCTGCGTGCAGTCCTCCACGGTCTGCGGGTCAACGTCGTTGAAGGCCTGGTGATGCGAGTTCAAGAGGACCGCGTAGGCGCAGGTGCCCTCCGCGTCCAGCAGATATACATGAACTCCGATCGGTATGCCTCGGCCGCCGATCATGTATTCGGACAATAAGGCGTAATTGGTCTCGAGCGGATTTTGCAGGAGGTACGCGCTGAACTCGGCGACGCTGTTACGAAACATCTTCGCCTGGTCCATGCCCCACGGACCGGTGATCGGCACCTCGGCCTCTGCGACCGTCACGACCGCCAGCTTCTCGTCCGTGAAGAAAGCTCCGATCCGCCGCGCGGCGTCGGCGTCGTAACGCGCCTGATCGGCGTCCCGTACGAAGGCCGGGAACACCCTGAGCGACGTGTCGCCGAGCCGGTCACGGAGAAGCTGCCCGGCCTCTGCGTTCACCACGCCGCCGCAGCCGCTGGTTAAGAGCGTGACAGTCCCGCACATGGCGGTGCAAACCAACCAAAATGTTCTGAGCGTTTTCATGGTCTGTTTCCCTAAAAGATCAACTTCGATCAACTCGCACGTCCTTCCAGCAAGATTTGGCCGATGGCCTTGAACAGACGCCGCCGCTGCGTTTCGCTCACGAGCCCGAGTTCGCGGGCGATGTTGGCCACGGTGCCCAGGCCGACCACGGCCCAGGCCGCCAGGGCCGCGTCGGACAGTCCGGCGGGATCGATATCCTCCCGGTGGGCCACAATCTGTTGCCGCACGAAACGCTGATAACGCTGGTACATGTCCGCGAGGGCGGCATGTATCTCGGGGTCATCGGTCTCGCTGAGCCCGGCGAAGACGATGCGATAGTGCCCGAATTCGCCATGGTGCCTGGACTCGTAGGCTATAAGTCGCTGAGCGGCCGTCTGCCGACCATCGGTTTCCGCGAGCAGCTTCTCCCAGATCGCTACCGACGAGTCGTACACATAGCCGATAGCGGCGATGAACATGCTCTTTTTATCGGACCACAGCCGGTAGAGAATGTTCACCCGCACGCCGCAACGGCGGGCAAGTTCCGCCGTTGTCGTACGCCGATAGCCGAGTTCGGCGAACGTATGGGCCACAATCGGCACCAGTTCGCGTCGTTTTTCGTCTGTGTGGTTCGCCCGCGGCATCCGCGTGTCCTGAGGGGCTGTTCAATTGTAAGTATCTGCTTACAATATGCCACGGGTCGGGTTGCTTGTCAAATCAAAGAATGTTGGAAAATGTCGCCTTTTCCGGGTGTGGCTACTATTCGTGGCTTGGCGGTCTTGATGGGTGGCACGGCTGTGTCAGCCGTGTACAAGGCACAGGTATTCACGGCCGACACGGCCGTGCCACCCATCAACGCCTCGGGTGCCCCGCCCAGTTTCGCTGGCCGGAGGGCAGGCGAACGGGGTGGTCCGACACTTACGCCCGCCCTTATAATGAGGGTGGATTAGTGCTTAGCAGTTAGTTGATGAAGGGGACTAGCGTTCTGTCACGCATCGCTTGATGGGTG
>JAGMDK010000100.1 GCA_023128695.1 Phycisphaerae bacterium | reverse complement strand
ATTCACGGCCGACACGGCCGTGCCACCCATCAACGCAACGCTGACAGGGGACTGGCTCCGAGTTGACCTCCAGAGAGACCGGGGGAGAGCGGTGCTCGCGAGGTGCCGGTCCCCTTTTTCAACGGCCAGCTAGTGGTCTGATTCATAATTGCCGCATCATGATTCAAGGTGGTGCGGGCCTCCGTGCCCGCGACTGGCGGGCAGGGACGCCCGCCCCACCGGCCAGGATAAGACGCAATCTACATGAATCACTACACTAGCGCCGGCCTACATAGTGAGAGAACCCGGTATGAGAACCATCGTCGCGATCAGCCTTTCGTTGTTATTGCTGGGCGGCGGCTGCCCGCAGCCGCAGCAGTTGGGCGGCAGCTCCGCCGTCACGGCCGTCATCGGCTATACCTCCAGCACAGGGCCCGCCCCGTTTACGTTTATCGTGTCGGCCGTGGATTCGACCTCACGCAATGGGGGGCCGCTACTGTACGAGTGGGATTTCGACGACGGCACGGGCTCAACCGAAGAGGTGGTCAGGTATCTTTACGAGAACCCCGGGTTCTACCGGGTAATCCTGCGGGTCACCGATCCGACCGGGGCTGTCGGCGTCGCCAGTCTCGACATCCATGTCCAGGGCGGCGGCGCCGTCGCGATCATCAGCGCGGACCCGACCAGTGGCTCCACGCCCCTGACCGTCCAGTTTGACGGATCGCAGAGCCTGGTCTTCGATGACACGATCCGCGACTACTTCTGGGATTTCGGCGACGGCAGCCAGTCGCAGGAATCCCAACCACAATATACTTACTACCGCGAGGGCGAATTCACCGTCACCCTCCGGATCGTGACCGCCGGCGGGGTGGAGGCCGGCACCTACACCACCATCACGGTCGGCGAGCGTTCCGCCTCACTCCAATTCGACGGCAGTAGTTACGCCTTACTGCCGCTGGGCGGCCTGCAATCTCAGAGTGCCTGCACCTTCGAGACCTGGGTCAAGCCGGAGAGCGAGGGCGGGAATGTGGTCACGGTCGGGGTGGGCTTCCTCACGCTCGATCTGCTGCCGGATAGCAACGCCGTGCGGCTGCGAGTGTATGGAACGGAATCCAACGGCACGGCGTCACTCCCGAGCGGAACCTGGAAGCACGTCGCCCTGGTCTACGACGCCGGCGGGGATGTTGGCGGCGAGGGCGGGAATGAGGCCGGCGGTGAAGATGGCGATTCTGACGACGACACCGAGGATGATACCGCCGGCCAGACGGGGCTCTGCACGGTGTACCTGGACGGCGTCGCCATTCTCACCACGAGCGTCAGCGACCCTCTCGTCGGCGACCTCATCACGATCGGCAACGGCTTACGCGGCAAGCTCGGGGAGGTCCGCTTCTGGTCAGTGGCACGCTCCGCCGACGAAATTGAGGCGACCCGTGGCCGGCGGCTATCGGGCTCATCAGCGGACCTGCTCGGCGTTTGGCCGCTCGATGAGGGCAGCGGACAGACTTTGCGAAACCTGGTCAGCGGGGGCAGCAGCGGGACCCTCGGTTCGAGCAAGGAAACAGACGGAGCGGACCCGGCGTGGAGTTCGGAAGGCCCGCCGCTGTGATGCCACGATCGCCAAGAAACCTTGAAGAAGAGCCGCGGGCTTCAGCCCGCGCGGTGCCCCGCAAGAGAGAACCACAAGAGGTCGCAAACGACCGCGCGGGCTAGAGCGATTTCAGAAAAGTCTGTTGCTTTGGGAGGGCGAGCCTCCCGGCGAGCCGCGGCTCGGCAGGAGCCTCGCCCTCCCAACGGACGCCAGATGTTTTTTGAAACTGCTCTAAAGCCCGCGGCTCTTCTGAGCTAGACCCGCTCGTCAGCCGGAGTGGCTCCCTCGGATTCGGTCGGTGCAGGCTCCGGGGTCTCCCGCGGTTCCGAGGCTTGTATCTCTTCAGTAGCCGCCGTGACCGGGGGTGTCGCTCCTTCATCAGGTGGCGGCGGCTCCGGCATCGTCTCGTCAGGTGGTGATTCCGTCGTGGTGTCGTCAGCGGCTAACGGTTGACGGTTGACGGTTGACGGCATCGTCTCGTCAGGCGGTGATTCCGTCGTTGTGTCGGCCACGAACCCCGGGGCCGTCGCTGCGCTCTTCGGCTCATGGCCGGCCTCGGCGGCCACCCGTGCTTCTTCGGCCTTGGCCTTCTCCTGGGCCTCGCGTTCTTCCTCTTGTCGAATGATTTCTTCGCCGCACTCCTCGACGAGCCGTTCGGTCAGCTCCGGGTCGAGTTCCAGCTCTTTCACGAGCGGCTCCGGGCCGATCTCGTCGATATCGCCGACCGAGATGCACCCAAAGACGATCAGCTTGTCCACGAGAACGTCGTCCACGCCTTCGACCTGTTTGAGCGTGTGCTCCAGGTTTTCCAGGTGCTTGCTGTATTCCATCGGGGTGAGGATATCGACGTCCCAGCCCGTCAGCCGGGCCGCGAGCCGCACGTTCTGCCCGCGTTTGCCGATGGCGAGCGAGAGTTGGTCTTCGGCGACGACCACGGTGGCCTTGTCGAGTTCGAAGCAAAGGGCGATTTCCTGGACCTCGGCCGGTTTGAGGGCGTTCTGGATCAGTATCTGGCTGGATTCGTTCCAGCGGACGATGTCGATCTTCTCGCCGCCCAGCTCTTCCACGATGTTCTTGATGCGGCTGCCGCGCACACCGACACAGGCCCCGACGGCGTCCACCTTCGAATCGATGCTGGCGACGGCGACCTTGGTGCGGTAGCCGGCCTCGCGCGCCAGCGTTTTGAGCTCGATGATGTGCTCGGCAACCTCGGGCACCTCCAGCTCAAACAACCGCAGGATGAACTCGGGACTCGAGCGCGACAGGATGATCTTCACCTGGTTCGGCTGCTCGCGCACCTCGAGGACCAGCACGCGCAGGCGGTCGCCGACAGCGTGGGTCTCGCCGGGGATCTGCTCGCTGCGCGGCAGGAAGCCTTCGGTCCGCCCGATGTTGACCAACAAGTTGCCGCCTTCGGAGCGGATGACCGACCCGGTGACGATCGTGCCCCGCCGCGCGGTGAAGTCCTCGAAAATGCTACTCCGCTCGCGTTCGCGGGTTTTCTGGATGATCGTCTGTTTCGCGGCCTGGGCCGCGATGCGTCCCAGGACGCGTACGTCGATCGGTTGGCCGTCCACGGTCGCCTTGATCTCCCCCTGGGCCATGTCGAGCACGACCTCGGCCTCCTCGGCGTCTTCGTAGTGCTTGCGGATCGCACCCGTCATGGCCACTTCGATGTCGGCGACGAGGGAGTCGCGATCGATGTTCTTGTCGCGACAGATGCTGTCGATGATACGCATCAATTCCTGGTTCATGGCTAGTTCATCCTGGCACTGCCGCAACGGACAACAAAAACGGGCCGCGCTTGCGACCCGTCGCAGCCCCCCAGTCATCTATTGGTCGCCTAGCCGGCCGACACCATCTCGACCGGTCTCACGGCCCCGAACGGACACGCATCACGCGTGCCTATCGAGTTCATGTAAGTAGTTTACCTCATTCCGAAGCTGTTGCCTAGCCGCCCGCAAGGTCCGTGTTAAATCCGTCGATTGTGAGAATGGACCTCCAGGCTATCGCGCCAGCGAGGTATTCGCGTTCGGCCTGATCCAGGAAGCGACAATAACTTGGACGCCGCTGCGTTTCACTATGTGCTCGGTGATTATCCCGGGAAGCAAGGAAAAGTAGTAGTGGAGGAAAATGATGACCGCACCGCTGATTGCCTGTTGGGCTGCCGTAGTGTTCCTGGGGCTTATCCCCCAAGATATCGGACGTTCTCTGTCGGAGCGCGATAAGACGGATTCGTTAGCCCCGCCCACTTATCTCGATGAAATGAGATTCCTGGACTGTAACCACGACCGCCGGATCGACGAGCGCGAATTGGCCCAGGGGCAGCAGATGGCCGCCATGATCCTCACGCTCTCGTGGGAGGAATGTGACAGCAACGGCGACGGCGGCATCAGTGTGGATGAATTCGAGCACGCCGCTGCTCAAAGCATGTCGGAACTGCTCGAAATGGAGAGCGAAACCGATACCGATATCGAACAACAGGCGGAGGAGGACCTGGCCGGAGCTGTGCCGGTCGGACTGCTGCTTGAGCGACTGGCGTCCCAGGAGCGTTATGCGGACGAGGTCGCCGCGTTGCGAGAGGCCGTGGAGGACCTCGACGACGACGATGCCGTTGTGACGCATATCGTGGCAAACCCCAAACGGTATCCGCACCTGACGCCGGCGGTGCGGACGTGGGTTCGACACTACCCGGTACGGCCGGAGCTGCGCCGGCACGTGAAGCACCCCCACTGGCGTTACTACCGGCCCACCAAAGCGAAGCCGCACAAGCCGGTTAAGCCGACCGTCAAGCCCGCCTCGGGGAAGAAGCCGCCGAAAGTTAATAAGCCCCCGAAGAACAAGCCGGTCAAGAAGCCGGCCCGGGGAGCAAAGCGATCGCATCCGTGAAGACCACGGAGTCACGGCGATTAGCGCTTACGGATTCTGATCTTCGCGATGTAGCAGCGACGAATCAAATTGCCGTCCGCATTCGGGGCAACGCGTCAGGCTCTGTTAATCGAAGATGAGGCGATAGTCACATCGCGCCGCCGGATGCTCATGTGTAACGGGCGATTTAACATCACCGGCACCATCGGCCAGACGTGGCCGAATGAGCGTGTCGCCACCACGGGGACTTTCCGTTTGGCCGGCAAGTGGTATTTGAGCATGTCCAGCACCGCGGGCTGCGTGTCTTCGTGCATCATGTGGAAGTCGCCGATCACCAGGCCGGCGGCCCGCTCGAACCAGCCGGCCAGTTTCAGGGCCGCCAAGTGCCGGTCGATCCGATACGGCGATTCCTTGATGTCTTCGAGGATGAGCCATTTCCCGTCCGGTTTCAGTCGGCGGCCCAGCGGACTGCCCACGACCGCCGCCAGCACGGACAGACAGCCGCCGACCAGTCGTACCGGAGCGCTCTTGACCCGGCCTGAAACCAGTTCGCCGCGAATCGGCCCGAAGTCGAGGTGTGTGGCGTCGGTGGGCGTCCTTCCGGCCAGGATTTCCGGCAGAATCTGCCAAAACTCCGCGAAAGCCGACCGGGCGACCTCCGGCGGCCGCAATCGCCACGCCAACCAATTGGGACACAGCCAGTATAGGCTCCGTCCGCAACGGTAACTCGCAACGCAGCCGACCAGCGTGCTCATCTCGCTGAAACCCAGCGCCCACAAGGGGTTGCGGCGCTTTGCGAGACCGGAGAAGTCCAGCTCTGGCAGGATACGCGAGAAATACGCCCCCCCGCCGGCGGCGATGATCGCCAGGGTGCGCGGATCATCCAGGGCCCCCTGAATATCCCGTACCCGAGCCGCGTCGTCGTGTCGTCCGCCGTGCCACGGGTCTTCGACGACGCTGAGCAACTTCGCCGAGCACGTCAGCCGCAACGGCCGCGGCAGATGTCGGCGGCAGAACGCCACGTATTCGTTGACGCTCTTGAGGCCGAACCGCTTGACATCCGGCCCGAGCGGATTGGCGTGCGCGATCAGGTGAACGCGGTCGGGTTTCATGTTTCACAGTGAATGCGGTCGGGTTTCGTGTTTCCGGACAATCCAGTCCTCGACAAGCCGGCGAAGCTGTTCGGTCTTTTCGAGGAGTTCGCCTGCGTCGCTCTCACTTACAAGGGCTGCCGCTCCGTAGCTCAATTCGTTGCGTTTCACTCGGCAGTTGTTGAGGTAGGCGGCGATCGTGGCCACGCTCGGGTCCATGGCAGCTTCCAGGGCGAGAAACGTGTTGTAGTGAGCACCTCCCGTTTGTTTCACGCGATAGCCTGCGGCCCGGATGGCCATAGTGGCCAGGGTTCGAGCAGCGTTGTAGGCCATGCTGAATTTCCCGTCAGGGGAAAGTTTTGGCAGGGCTGCGTCCTGGAGATTTCGCTCGACAAGGGCGCGGAGTTCATCGAGCTCCTGCTTGCTTGTGGGCTCTACGGCGACGCGTTTTTGCTGTACGAGCTCGTTCCAGGTCATGCTCACTGCCTACAATAAAAAGCTTCTCCTTGTCGAGCACTGCTTGTAGGAAATGATTGCCGACACTGAGCTTTTTAGCAAATTCGTCGCGTTTGTACACCGTGGCGTTTACAGGACGATTGAGGCGGTTTTCTGCCTCGCGAAGGGCTGGAGTGAAGTCAAAACGCGTTGCGTCTCCGATGAGCATCAAGTCGATGTCGCTTGAAGCGACTTCTTCGGCGCGGGCGATTGAGCCGTAAACGAAGGCGCAGTCGATGCGATTACGGAGAGGTTCGAGGAGTTCACGGAGGAACTCCACAAGGCCAACGGTCTTTACGATGATGCTCTGAAGTTCAGAGAGAAACGGACACTCGGGGTCGGGCTGGAAGTAAACCCGGTTTCCGTCCTCCCGCCGTCGCAGAATGCCGCTTTCGACAAGGGCGGCCAGGGGTCTCTGAAGGCTGGAGGGGGTGCGGTGGAGGTGTTTGGCCAAATCGCTCAGGTACCACCAGCGTTCTGGCTGCATCAACGTGGCGGCCAGGATGGCCTGTAGATTTTTGGAGAGAAGCGCATCGAGCGGGCTGGTTTTACGCATAATTCGTAAGATTATACGAACAATCCGTAAATGTCAAGGTTCTTGTGGTTGTGAATCTAAGCCGGGCTAGTGCTTTGTCCAGCATAAATATTCGGGTGGCACGGGCGTCCCCGCCCGTGTAATTCTCGAGCGAGATACCCAAGCTACTAGAAAATTAAAGCTGGACAAAGCACTAGAGCAATTTCAGAAAAAGTC
>JAGMDK010000010.1 GCA_023128695.1 Phycisphaerae bacterium | reverse complement strand
CCCCCGGCTAACAACTTCCGCCCTTCCAGGGCTGTCATCCGCAAGGGGTCACACCGGCAATTCATCCACAAATCCAACCCCGCCAATACTGTCACGCACCCCTCCTGAATCGAATACTACTCGAGATAGCCGAGTTCGCTCAGGCGCTGCTCGAGGACGCGGCGGTCTTCGTCGGTGTAGGCTTCCTCGCCGACTGTCTCCACCTTTTCCACCGGAGGTTCCGGCTCGACGATCGGCTCGGTGGAAAAGGCCTCGCGAATCACACGGCCCTCCATGTCCACCGGGACGCGCAGACCCAGGGCCGCCAACGCGGTGGGTGTGATGTCGACGATGTTGGCATCGACCCGTTCCCCGTGGCGGATGTTCGGCCCGCCCAGCGCGAGGATGCCCTCCACCCGGTGGGTCCCTTCGAGCCGCCCCAGCGAGCACCAGCGAACCGGCTTTCGGCCGCGAATCTTGCGGACCACCGCGAAGCCCGGGTGCGGGGCCAGCATCAGGTCGGGCAGGTTCGGGTTCCCCGCGCGACTACAGCCGTAGAGCTCTTCGGTCTTGTAGACCTGCTCGAAAATGGGAACCGTTTTTCCATCGGGGAAACGGACGGTCTCATTGCGGAGCCGCTTGGCCAACTCGTCGCGCAGGCTTTCATAATCCTTCGGATCGACAATCCCCAACGGGCCGCGGCCTTTCAAGTTGATGTAGAGATACCCATATATGCCGGCGTGCATGACGCAGGCTTTCGTGCGGGTCCAATCCACCGCCAGATCGCGCTCGACTCCGCGACTGCCCTGCTCGAAGCGGGTGGCCCGCCCCTTGGTTAGTCGATGCACCCAGTGCCCGGCTCGCGTCGCGGCCTGTTCCCAACTGCTGCGGAGAGCCAGGTAGCCCCACTTGTGCAACAACAGGTTGGGCTGGGCCTTGCCGTCGAGGCTGCCGTGCCCGTGATCGGACATGATCAGCACGGTGGCCCCGTTCTTGTCGGCGTACTCGAACAAGTGCCCCAACACGTCGTCAAGCTGCTGGAAGCAGCGGGCCGTCATCTTGGATTCCCGCGGAAAGCGCCCGGCCCAGCGGGGATCGACGTACTTCCAGGCCTTGTGCTGGAGGTTATCCACGAGCTTGAAGACGACCATCAGCACGTCCCAGCCGAACTTGTCGCCGTAATAGGTCGTCAGTTTCGCTCCCTGGACGAAGCTGTTGGCGATGTACTCGATGTTTTCGGCGAGCTGGGCCCGTTTGCCGAAGGCCTTCCGCCGCCAGTTGGTACGGTAGTTGTAATCCGGGATGATGCGGAAGATTTCTTCCTTGAGCTCCGCGGGCCAGGTGAACTGGGCGTCGATGCTGGGCGTCTCGAAGCCGCTGATCATGAAGCCGTTGACCGGCTTGGGGGGGTAGGTCATCGGGACGTTGACGCTGCCGACCCGCAGCCCCTTTTCGCTCAGGTGCTGCCAGAGCGTTTTCTCGCGGATTTCGTAGGTGCTGTTGAAGGTCAACGTGTGGGTCGTGGCGTCGTACTTCTCGAAGTCGAGAATCCCGTGCCGCCCGGGGCCCTTGCCGGTCATGAAGGTGGTCCAGGCCGCGGGCGTGATCGGCGGCTGGGTCGAGTTCAGCACGCCCGCCACCCCGTTTTTGATAAAATGCTTGAGGTTGGGCATGCGGCCCGCCTCGATCAGCGGGTCGAGCACGTAGAAGGTGGCCCCGTCCAGCCCGAGGATCAGCAAGCGGTCCACGAGGGGTTTCAATGGTCGCGGCGCGCGCGGACGGGCTGCCGATTGTGTCTGCGTTGTCGTCGAGGCAGTTGTGGTCATGGCTCTAAACCTTTGTCGGTTCCAAAGTTGCCCAACGGAGTGGAAGAATAACCGACGCTACCGAACAGCATACACGTTTTTGGCTCATCGCCAAGCTTAGCAGTCCGCCGCTGGTGCGAAAATCCTTTCTCGCACCAGCGTACGGCCGGTACGGAGCCCGGCCGCTACATTTTCTCGCTGGTGCGAAAATCCTTTCTCGCACCAGCGTACGGCCGGTACGGAGCCCGGCCGCTACATTTCCCGGCCGAGGCCGACTTTTACAACCTACGCCAACACAAGCTCATCGTTGGGGTCGAACAAGTGGAGCCCTGAGACTACAATCCAACTCAAAAGAACCCACCCCAGCCACCGGCTTCCAGCCGGCGGGACACAAGCAAGATGCTTGGGCCACAGTATCGGGTAACTGTCGATGGCAAACCGCTGGTCAATTGGTTTAGATATCGGGGCCTCAGCAACGAAGGTGGTCTTGCTGGACGCCGCCGGACGAGCGCGTGCCTGGGCGATACGCAAATCCGGGGCGGACTTCGGGGCGGCGGCGCAAGCCTGTCTGGAGGAAGTAACCGCAGCAGCCGGGCTCAAATCGTCTGAAATCAAACTCGTCGTGGCTACCGGCTATGGCCGCCGCAGTGTCGCCTACGCAACCAAGACGGTAACCGAGATCACCTGTCACGCCCGGGGCTGCTACGCCGGCTTCCCCCAGGCGATGACGATCGTCGACATCGGCGGGCAGGACAACAAAGTGATCGTCGTCGAGGCCGGCGGCGACCGCCGCAAATTCAAGATGAACCGCAAGTGTGCCGCCGGCACGGGCGCCTTTCTGGAGGAGATCGCCAACCACCTGGACACGCCACTGGATAAGCTCAATGACCTGGCCCGCCAGGCGACCGGCGACGTCGAGCTCGGCTCATTCTGCACGGTGTTCGCCAAGACCGAGCTGCTCAAGCTCATCGCCGAGGGCACCCCCCTGCCCGAGATGGCCAAGGCGGCTTATCGCTCGGTGGTCAAGCGCATCCTGGAAATGGACCCCCTGACCGGCCAAGTGGTCATGACCGGCGGCGTCGTGGCTCACAACCCAATCATCGTCGAACTGGTATCTGAAGCACTCGGCCGTGAAGTGCTGGTCCCGGACCACCCCCAATTCACCGGCGCCCTCGGCGCGGCGTTGATCGCCGCTGAAATGTGACCACCTCCGAACATAAATGACCGTGCGCGATTATGCTCGCCGAAGAGCCGCGGATATGGGAGGGCGAAGCTCCCGCTGAGCCGCGGCTCGGCAGGAGCCTCGCCCTCCCGTGAGCCGCGCCCTCCCACTGAGCCGCGCCGCCCCTGGCTCGGCAGGAGCCTCGCCCTCCCGTGAGCCTCGCCCTCCCGCTGAGCCGCGGCGTCTCTGGCTCGGCAGGAGCCTCGCCCTCCCGTTCACTCGCTATCCGTGACTTTCTTCGTCGCTGTGCTGACTCGCCCGTTCCAGCTATGATAACACGCTGCCGTGCAGGATGGTCCGTCGTGCAATCCATGTCCAACACGTGGGCACTTACATGGCGGGTCGCCCGGCAGATACTACGCGCTTTGCATGGAGGTAATACTATGGGACTTGATGCATTGTTCTCGCCGCGAGCCGTGGCTGTCGTGGGGGCTTCTAATCGCGAACTCACGATCGGCTATCGCATCATCGAGAACCTCCACGAGTTCGGCTATCGCGGCCCGGTCTACCCGGTCAACCCGAAGGGCGGCGAGATTCGCGGACTGACGGCCTATCCCTCGATCCTCGATACGCCCGATCCAGTTGACGTCGCCCACGTCGTCATCAGAAACAAATACGTCCCGGCCTGCGTCGAGGATTGCGCCAAGAAGGGCGTTCAGGCAGTGATCATCAATACGGCCGGCTTCCGCGAGATCGGCGGCGAAGGCGCGGCCCTCGAGGATCAGCTCGTCGAGATCGCCAAACGCACCGGTATCCGCGTCTTCGGCCCCAATTGCCAGGGGATCATCAACACCGACGAGAAAGTGCGGGCATATTGCAATTTCACCTTCACCCGGCCAGCGAGCGGGAATATCTCGATCGTCGCCCAGAGCGGCGGCGTCGGCGAGGTCATCCATCAACGCATCGCGGAACTCAACGTCGGCGTGCGGCAATACGCCAGCAACGGCAACGCCTGCGACGTCTCGATCCCTGAGATCATTCAGCATTACGGCGACGACGAACAAACCAAGGTCATCGTCGTGCATATCGAGAGTCTGCCCGATCCGCGGGCCTTCCTGGAAGCCGCGACCGAGGTGACCCGCCGAAAGCCCATCCTCGGCATGAAGGTCGGCCGCACCGCCGAGGGGGCCCAGGCCGTCTCTTCGCACACCGGCGGCCTGGTGAAACAAGACACGGCGATCGAACTGATTTTCGAGAAGGCCGGGATCGTCTCGTTCCGCAATATCGAGGAGATGTGCCAGGCCGCAATAGGCTTCGCGTCGCAACCGGTCCCGGCGGGCAATCGCGTCGGGATGATCGCCAACACCGGCGGGCCGGCAATCATCGCCACCGACGAGTTGGTCGAGGGCGGGATGGTCATGCCGCCCCTGTCGCGGCAGACGGAAACAACCCTGCGCGAAAAGCTCTATCCGGAAGCGTCGATCAACAACCCCATCGACGTGCTGGCGACAGCCGGACCGGAACACTTCGCGGCGGCTATCAATGCACTGCTGGACGATGACGGCATCGACGCGATTTTCCTGAACTTTGTCACGCCGTTCTTTGTGGACACGTTGGGGATCGCCCACGAGATAGCCGGCGCCAACAGCCGCTCGCGGAAACCGATCGTCGCGACCGTCATGACGGAGAAGACCGGCTGGGCGGAGACGCTGAAAGTAATACGTGACGGCGGCGTGCCGACCTATGACATGCCCGAGACCGGGGCCAAGGTCCTAACCACAATGGGGCAATACGCTGCCTTCTTGAAGCGGCCGGCCGAGCATCCGGTGAGCTATTCTGACGTGGACGCCGAACGGGCACGGTCGATTATCAACGTAGCCAGTGACGCAAATCAATCATGTCTGTCCGCCCAGGAGGATTACGAGCTGTTGACTTGCTACGGGATTCCGGTCGCCCGTTATGCCTCCGCCGGCGATGTCGCTGAATGTCTCGCGGCCGCGGATGAGATCGGTTATCCGGTGGTTCTGAAAGTCGACGCCGAGTCGATCGTCCACAAGACCGAAAGCGGCGGCGTGGTGCTGGATATTCGTGATCGAGAGTCTTTGCGGGAGCACGCGGAGGCGCTGGCCGGCCGCTTCGCCGCGGCGGCGCCACGGTTTCTGGTGCAGCAGCAACTGTCTGAAGGACGTGAAGTCATCGTGGGCGCCAAGGAAGTGCCCGGGCTGGGACACGTGGTCATGTTCGGCCTGGGTGGCATCTACGTCGAGGTGTTACAGGACGTGAGCTTCAAGATCACGCCGCTGACGCAGCGCGAAGCGCGGGAGATGATCGAGTCGTTGCAGACTGCCCCCCTGCTCACCGGCGTGCGCGGTCAGACGGGCGTGGATCTGGCGGCGCTGACCGAGATCATTCAGCGCGTCTCACAGATGCTCGTGGACAATCCCGAAATCCGCGAACTGGACCTCAACCCGATCTTCGCTCTCCAGCAGGGCGCCACCGCCGTCGATGTACGGGTGCTGATTTAGCTCTCTTCCCACCCCGAGCCGTGTGTCGGGAGGGCGAGGCTCCTGCCGAGCCGTATTGGGAGGGCGAGGCTCCCGCCGAGCCGTTTTCATAGATGGTGCGTCAAGACGCACCCTGAGGCTGCGTTGGTTGATGATGCATTCGAGCAACAGAAGAGGTCCGGTCCCGTCTCGCCGATGGCCACGTGCTTGGTCAACGCCTCTAATCTGCGACCAGCCACGTCAAGTCGGCCTCCCCCCATTGCCGAGTCTCTTCCTCGAATGATCGCCATGCGTCTTCGAGTTTCGAAATGCCCTCCGCAGCGACCAGCGGTCGATCGATGTGCTTGAACTTGTAATACGCCGCCGACGGCACGAACATGTGGCTGTGTCGATTCAGGAACCAGACGTCGAGTATGCTGGCAACTCGGCAGAGTATCTCGTGCGCGCGCCACAAATGGCCAAGGGTAAGTCGTAAATCATCGGCCTTCACACAGTCCCGACTTTGTGGCGTCGCGGCGTGGGCAACGAACTTGTTGACCCAGGTGGCGATCTTCTTTGTTTCGTCGAGTCGCTCCAACATTTTACAGAATAGCTTAGCCCGTACCACATCCGACGGCATCCGCTTACTCGGATTGACGCCGCAAAGGCGGTCAATCTGCGTGTGTCGTTCCTCAATTCGGTCAGCGTCAAGTTCGGGCGGGATTACGAATCCGCCGTGCCCAGCGCAGCTCTTATTGCGTATGTACTCCTGCTCGGCTTGGCGGATTGGCTCCACATCCATTGGGAAGCCGTCCAGCGAGAGCAGGTTTCCTCGGGTCAGGAGATGCACGTTCTGCTCCATATCTTCAACAAGGGAGCGAAGGGAATAGGCCGCCCGTTTGCCCTTCCTGGCCTCCTTACCGGTCAGCTTCCGGATCGACACCGCCTGGATCATGAAGAAGCAGTCGTCCAAGAGGTTATGAAACATGGGATTGATTTGTACGCCGCCATCGGGAGCAGGGGGAGCAAGCCCCCGCGCCGTGTTGATGACGCGATAGACGGCGCCGTCCCAGGACAGTCTGTACAGCTGTTGGATAATCGTGTTGCGATCCGTGCCGCCGATTGCCTTCGACCATTCCTCATGCTTCTCGTTGAACTCAGCATTCATGCGAGCACCTCGGGAGTCGCACGACCGATTTGCATTTTGCGGTCGTGAATAACTTGGTCCCGCATCAACCTTATGTGGTGGCTGGCGTGCCAGTCGCAGTGGTAGTGGTAGTAGAAGCTGCCGGTCTTCTTGAGCACGCGAGCCAGTTCGACGCAGCGCGGCCGCATGTACTCGATGTACGCCTGCGTGCTGGCGTGGCGATCCTCGAAGCACCCAGAGGACCCGCTCGCTGACGCTCGGGGTTCTGATCGGTAGCCACAGAAGACCTCGTAGTTTCGGTTGCTGTTGAAGGTTGGATCGATGTAGATCAGGTCCACGCAGCCGTCGGGCAGCTTGCCGAGTTGGTCCAGGCAATCGCCGCAATGGACGATGCGAGTGTCGAGCAGGGCCGACGGGCGCCCGGCGTGGACGGCCGGGGCGGCAGCACGTTTGACGTCGGTCCGTTTGGTGACAGTACGTTTGCATGCCATGGCGATATTCTATGCGCCGTGTTGTGCAATGGCCAATCCGCGCCGTGCCGGGAGGGCGAGGCTCCTGCCGAGCCGGGGGCGCCGCGGCTCAGCGGGAGCTTCGCCCGCCCTTACGCGGCTCAGCGGGAGCTTCGCCCTCCCGTTGAGCCGTACGTTCGATTTCCTCCGGGGCTCGGCAGGAGCCTCGCCCTCCCGTCGCCGGCGGCTTACCTTCGGGCAATTCTTCCAGGAGCCAACAGTCGAGCATCGCCGTTCGGCTGCACTGCAAGATGATCCGATTGTTGCCCTGCTTCAGCCGGAGTTGGCCGACGGTGTACATCCCCTCCGCCGCCCGGCTGTATTCCACCGTGCCAATTGTTTGCCCGTCGGCGTCCGTGAAGGTGATCGTTTCAAACGGCCGGCGCGGATTTGTTCGCAACTTCAGCAGCACTATCCGAGCCTGGGGGGAGTGAATGTTGATCTGCACCGGCTCGGTCGTGGAGATGCTGGCCGCCGTCTCGCCGGAGAGCTCGGCCCCGCCGGCGTACTTTTGCTTCACGAGGTTGCCCCAGTCGGTGCTGACGATGGTGTCCTCCACCTCAATGGCACCCGGGATGCGCAGGCCCGGCAGCGTCAGGTCCACCGCCGTCAACGGCTCGAAGAAGTGCTTTCCGCCCGGCTCGGCGTACCAGTACACGACGCTGCTGTAATACGTGTCCTGTACTCCCTCGGGCTGCCGATTGCCCAGCGCGAAGCGGATTGACTTTTGGAAGTTGACGACGTCGGGGATGTGCCAGCGGTAGGCGGAGTTCTTCCCGTACGGGCCGGTCCGCGTGGCACCGACCAGCGGATCGAGCAACGGGCGCAGCCCCGCCGCGTCGCCGAGGTAGTGCTCGGTCCCGGTGCCGAAGTAGGAGGGGAACTTCTCGCCGTCGATCCAGACCTTGTCATCGCCGGCACCCCACCACGCCGCCCGCGGGCAATCCACGTTCAGCACGCAACCCACCAGGCGGCCCCGCCCGGTTGTTTCCAAAAGCGGATAGTCGGGCGTCTCGCACGGGTCCTCCCGGCGGAAACGGGCGAAGAAGCGCAAGGCGTCCGCCGCCGGCGGTTGCAGGTCCACGCGCATATGCAGGAGCAGTCCGATTTTCCTCTTGCCCGTGTTGAGGTTCTCGATCTCGACCCGCAGACCGTTCCGGTAGGGCATCGGAAAGTAGCAATACATGAAACGGTCGTGGCCGAAGTGCCGGTCCGGGAGCGGGAGCGGCAGCTTCTTGTTCGTGCCGACCGCCAGGCTTCTGAACGAAACCAGGTCGAAGCCCGAGCCGAAGAAATCGATCAGCGGCGCCTCGACGCTCGGCAGTTCCGCGCCGTCATAGTACACCCGCAGGAGACAGCGATGCAGGGCGTAGAGCTCGCGCGGGTTGACCCGGTCCGTCAGGGCCACGTAGAGCGCCCGCACCGTGCCCGCTCCCTCCACCGTTTCGCTCAACACCTCGCCCGGCCCGAGGTCCTGCTGCACCGCGATCGGCATCGTCCGCCGGCCGCCGAACAACTGATCGTCCGTAAATCCCTTTTCGAGCGTGGTCTTGACTTCTTCCAGCGCGGCCCGGGCCGCTTCGTCGAGCTCCGACTTGAACCGTTCGACCTGCACCTGACGCGGGAACCGCACGAAGTTGATCTGGTAACAAAGCGTCTTCTCGCGGCAAAGGACTTGGCAGCTCCGGTTGAACCCGATCGGAAAATAGCAGTTCAGCCCGCGAAAGACCAGCGGCCCCTCGAACGGCGTCAGCCGGCCGGAAAGCAACTCGTCGCACTGCGTGTCGATGACGGCCTCGCCGTCGAGAATGAAGCGGATGTCCCCGCGCGGGCTGGCGGACCAGATACGAGTCAGCGCGCCCGGACCTTCCATCTCGGCCATCACGTGCCAGCCGTCCGCGCTGACGCGCAAAAAATGCCCGCAATCGTCGTCCGCGTGCCAGGCGACATAATTGCCCTGCTTGTCGATCCGCGAGCGGCGGTCATAACTGGAGAATAGGCCGGTTTGCTCGCCGACGGAGGGCGGCGTCGTCAAGCGCTCCAGGTCGATGACGCGTCGCAGCAAGTCGGCCTGCGTGATTTGGTCTTGAGCGAGGGCGGGGCAAACCAGCGCGCTTATACACGCACCCGAGAGAATAAAGGAACGCATTGGCAATTCTCGCACATCTAGAAACTAGAGACTAGAAA
>JAGMDK010000001.1 GCA_023128695.1 Phycisphaerae bacterium | reverse complement strand
TGTTGCATACGGCTGAACTCTTACCTAGAAACTAGAAACTGGATACTAGACCTTATCACCTTATTACCTTATCACCTTCTCACCCGGACGTTGCTCTAATTCGAGCCTGATCAGAACCTGCGTAATGGAATGACGAAAAATGACGCCGTCGCGCTGCACCCCGATCAGCGTGTACCCCTCCAGGTCCGAGTTGAGCGGGAGCACGCGATCGTCGATCACCGCCAAGGGTCTGCTCCCGATCACCACGCCCTCGAGTTTGTGCCGCGTCGCGAAATCCAGTTCGGGGACCTCACTTTCCTTCACCGTAATGGGTTCGGGGGGTTCTTCCGGCACTTCGACGGAAAAGACGCTTTCGATCAACATCGAAGGCATGAACAAATCACGTTGCAGTTGGTCCAGTTCCTCCGCCACGGAAGCGTACTCGGCCTCAGTCAGCCGGGCGACGAGATCGGTGACGTCCCGCCATTTGGCCGTTACGACCTGGGTTTGCAAAGGGGCCGCCTGGCCGGCCTGCAAGGGGGTCGGACCATCCCCGATCAACCAGTCGGCCACCCAAACCAGTACCGCCAAGACCAGGGCTCCACCGATGACACGCTGCCTGTTGGAGAGCCGTCTCATGACTCCCCTCCCGGCTCGCTCTCCACCTCCGTCGGCAACAAGTACAGCCGTATCGTCCAGGCCAGATTACAGGTCGGCTCCGGGCCGGTTGCCCGGCGGCTGATCGAACACGTTCGCAGGGATTGATACGGGTTCTCCAGGGCCAACCGATCGAGGAACCGGATGAAGTCCCGACTGCGGCCACGCCCATCGACCTGGACGTCGCTGACCCGATAGGCTCCCTTCGTCACGGCGGGCTGCGGTACGACGTTGAGCAGTTCGAGATTCGCCTCCTCGGCAACACTAGTCATCTGCCGCAAGAGCCGGGAGAAAGCCTCGGCCCGCGGGACCTCCCGGAACTCGGCGGCCAAGACGTGTTCGAGCTCCACCAGTCCCGGCTCGAAGCGCTCCAGTTCGAGCAGGTCCTGCTGCAAACCCGCTTGGGCAACGGAGCGCGCCGCCGCCAGCTCCCGGTATTCATTCCAGGTCTCCTGCCAGGGTGCGAGGATCAACCACCAAGCCGCCAGCCCGAGGACCGCGAGTCCGACCATGCCGATCAAATCGACGTCGTACAATGTCCAGGGCTTCTTGCAGACGATCACGGGCGACCCTCCGCGGTACGGCAATCGAGCTCGAACGCGACGGCCACCCCGCCCCGGAAGGGTTCCCGGCTGGCACGGACCAACTCCACCTGCCGCCAGCCGGGCAGCTCCTGAAGAGTATTGATAAACTGAAGCAACGCGGAGTGATCCAACGCATAGCCGAGCATCCGGACGGCCTGAGCTTCGGAAGTGCCGTTGCCCGGGGCGCCCAGGGTGGGGCGGACGGTGGGGCGGGCGTCCCTGCCCGCCGAAATCCGGACGGCCGGCCGAACTGTGCCGCCCCGCTCACGCACTCCCCGCGCGGCATCGGCCTCGGGCGGATCGACCTTGATGGCAGTCAGGAAGACCGTCTCCGGTGCCTCACGGGCCAGCATTACCAGACGCTCGGCCCACGGCTGCGACCGCCGCGCCGTTGCGACCGTGTGCAATTGTTCCAGAAGCCGCGTGCGCTGCGCATTGGCGGCCACCAGACTGCGTTGCACTTCCGACCGCTGCACTTCCAGGGCGTTGACGTTGTCCCTCAGTCGCAGCAAAGCATTTGTGGCCGCCCGCTGAACGCTCCACCCCAGGGCGACGAACGCGGCAACGGCGGCGCACACGCCGATCCAACCAGCTCGTCGTCGAGTTCGTATCCGTGCTTGCCGCCGCACGATCGGGACCAGGTTGACTGAGCAGTTCATGACGTCTCCAGGTCCACCAGGGCGCCGCCGAAGGCGGCCGCGGCACGCGGCGTGGCACCCGGCACATTCCCACGTTCCCGCGTTCCCGCGTTCCCGCGTTCCCACGTTCCCACGTTCCCACGTTCCCACGTTCCCACGTTCCCACTCGGCGTCCAACGGGGCCACCGGGATGTCCAGTTCGGCCTCCAATACCTTGGACAGACCACCGAGCTCTGCCCCGCCTCCGGCCAGCAGCAAGCGTTTGGCGTTATGCTCGGGAAAGCTTTGCAGCACGTAGGAGAAACAACGGCCCACTTCCTGTGCGAGAGTGTGCAGCGTGTCACGCAGGACGCTTGAAAGCGCGCTGCCGAGGTCGTTCGTGGGCCCCGCCGCTACATTCGTGTGTGGTACCGGCTTCCAGCCGGTGGGACGGCCGGTACGGGGCCCGGCCGCTACAGTCGTGGTCCCCGCGGGAGTCGAGCGGCGATCGTCCGCTGGTGCGAGATTCCCATCTCGCACCTCCGTTGGTTGCACACCGTGCTCGCGTTTGATGTGCTCGGCGAGCGGGTAGGCCACCTCGAAGGCCGCGGCCAACTGCCGCGTCCACTGGTGGGCACAGACCGAGAGCGAGCGGACGTAGGTCGGGACCGTGCCGATCACGACTGTCAACGTGGAATGACGCAGCCCCAGATCGAGCACGCCCCACAGGTCATTCTCGGCCGGCGTCCACAGGCACCTGGACAAACGCACCAGGGCGCAGGGCGAAACGTCGATCCGGCGCACGGTCAGGTGCTGCCGCTGGAGCTGCTCACACCACTGCCGAGCCGTTTGGGAGGGCATCACGACCGCCATGACATTGGCCGGCTGACCCCGCCCGCGGGGGAGGGGCCAGTGCCGCACTTCCAAGTCCTCGGCCTCTGTGCGGCTTTCCTGAGCCACCTCCCATTTGAGGGCCTGCTCCAGACGCTCGGGAGCCTGAGTCAAGGCCTGCTCGGGCAAGCGCAGCGGGTAAAACTGCACCTCCGGGGGCGAAAGCACCAAGGTCACGTCGTTTCCGACAAAGCGGCCTTGCCCGACCAGGCGGCGGAGCAAGGCGGGCTCAAAGGTGGGCGCGGCGGGTGGGTCGGCCGCCTCGGCCGGCATCAGGTCGAGTTGCAAGACGTCACACAGCCGGGGTTCGCGGCCGCGCTGGAGAAACTGGCAGGCACGAATGCCGGCGGCCCCGAGATCGAAAGTGATGGCCGAGCGTCGCGGTCGAAGCCAGGAAACCATTTGCAAGAACTCCGGGAGTCTAGAGACTAGAAACTAGAAACTAGAGACTAGACCTTATCACTTTATCACCTTTCGTAAGCATTCAGCGGTCAGCAATCAGCGATCAGCCGAAAGTCGAGCAGATAGCGACCGAATGTCA